>DATJFP010000048.1 GCA_035495615.1 Verrucomicrobiia bacterium
CAAAGCGGCACGTGGGACGGCGAGAAATGGACTTTCCAGGGCGTTACCGAATATCAGATGGACTCCCAGGGCAAGATCCTCGGCGAGCCCCGCAAATTCCCCGCGAAGACTTATCCGGACCTGAAAGTAACGCCGCGGGACCTGACGAGCTCTTCGAGCGAAAGCACGTTCCTCTCCTACCGCGAGCTCAAGCACAGCGTGCAGAAGCTCAAAGAAAACGGGATCAACGTGGATTCCGAAAAAGTGGAGCTGCACTACCGGCTGGCCGCCCCCTGGCAGGGGCTGGTCATGATGCTTGTGGCCGTGCCGATCCTGGCGCCCACGCGCAACCGCAAGGCCATCGCGGGAAGCATCCTACTCTGCATCGGCCTCGTCTTCATCTACCACGTGATGGGCGCCATCAGTCTCGCGCTCGGCAAAGCAGGCAAGATTTTTCCCTTCCTCAGCGCCTGGGCCGGCAATATCGTCTTTGCCATCGGCGCGCTCTTCATGCTGGACCGCGCCAACCACTAGACAATTTCCCCCCCCAAATTATTCGGTTTGAGCCTTGGTGTCCTGAGGCGCGCTCGGGATTTCTTTCCCGTCCGCGGTATGGATGTGCTGCGGCACGACCGGCGTGAGCTTGATCGTCTTGCCTTTCACGTCCGGCGGCACGGGCAAGCGGCCGAGGCCCTGGGACAGGCCTTGGAACTGGCGCTCGATCTGTTTCTGGCGGGCAGCTTGTTCGGGGGTAACCTTCGTGTGGGAAATTTCGTCCGAGGATGCGGGAGCTTCCTGCGTTTCCGCGGCATGCGCCGCGCCGGCAGCGGCGCAGCAGAGCAGCACGAGGACGAGCAGCCTTTTTTTCATGGCTAGATCTTCGTGCCGTCTTCGATGACGGCGCCTTTGGGGATGATCACCAGGCCTTCGCGGATGAAATAATTTTTCCCATCCTCTTCCTGGACCCCTTTGTGGTTGGTGATGGTCACGTTGTTCCCGATGCGGACGTTTTTGTCCAGGATGCAGTTCTCGATCCGGCAGTTCCTGCCGATGCCCAGCGGGTGCTTGGCCGCGCTTTTGGCCGGCTCGTAAAAGTCATTGCCCATGATCACGCTCTTGCGAATCACGCTGCCCTCGCGGATGAAAGCGCGGACACCGATGACCGATTCTTCCACGTGCGCCCCGTCGATCATGCAGCCTTCGCTGAGCAGGACGTTGTCGAGCTGCGAGTTGAAGATGCTGTTGGGCGGAAGAAAGCGCGCGCGTGTGAAAATGCGGCCTTCCTGCGACATGAAATCAAACGGCGGGTTTTTCTTCGTCAGCTCCAGGTTCGCGTCGAAAAAAGCGCGGATCGTTCCGATGTCGCGCCAGTAATCATCGAACACGTAGCCGTAGACCTGCGACTGCTTGATGGCCTTCGGGATGATCTCTTTGCCGAAATCCGTTTCATTTCCCGAGAGCAGTTCCGACAGCACCTTGGGCTTGAAGACATAGACGCCCATGGATGCGAGATATAAATCTTTTTTTGCCGTGAGGTTGAACGCCTCGCGGATATTCTGCGGGATAATGTACGGCGTGATGTTCTCCGTGGGCGCCGGCTTTTCGCGGAAGGCCGTGATGTGGCCATTCGAGCGGATCTGCATGATGCCAAAGCCGCTCACTTCCCTCTTGCCCACCGGCACCGTGGCCACCGTGACGTCGGCATTACGTTCGGCATGAAAATCCAGGATCGCCGTATAGTTCATGCGGTAGAGATGGTCGCCGGACAAAATCAGCACCGCGTCGCTGTTGTCGATATGGTAATGCGGCAGGTGCTTGCGCACCGCGTCGGCCGTGCCCTGAAACCAGTCGAGACTCGACGGCGTCTGCTCCGCGGCCAGCAGCTCGATGCTCGTCTGCGTGAAAGGCTCGTACGGATACGTGCGGTGGATGTGGCGGTGCAGCGAAACCGAATTAAACTGGGTGAGGACGAAGATTCGCTTCAGGCCCGAGTTGAGCGAATTGGAAATGGGAATGTCGACGAGACGGTATTTGCCGCCGATCGGAACGGCTGGCTTGGACCGGTAACCGGTCAGAGGAAAAAGGCGCCGGCCTTGGCCGCCTCCCAGAATCAGCGTCGTAACTTGTCGGGCCATCTCAAACTCCACGATTGAAAAACAAGGCCCTATTGTATCTTTTCCGGGAAAAATTAGGAAATGGAATTTCGAAAGGAAATCAGCGGGAAGGTTTCGGGCGCGTTTCGCTGCGCT
Organism: Verrucomicrobiia bacterium; assembly: GCA_035495615.1. Lineage (NCBI taxonomy): Bacteria > Pseudomonadati > Verrucomicrobiota > Verrucomicrobiia > Verrucomicrobiia bacterium. The sequence continues at coordinate 2,229 of DATJFP010000048.1, forward strand.
GAAAGTGGGTCCACAAAACCTGGCGGAAGGTGTCGTTCTCTTCCATGAGCAGGTCCAGCTTGCGGCGCATCTTGGCCAGGAACGCGGCCTTCGCGGGATAGCGCTCTTTGTTGACGAAAAGGTCGAGGCGTTTGAGGTAGTCGTCGATCAGGCGGCTATTCTGGCGGATCTGATTTTTGATGATGTCGGTCTCGTGGTCGGTGAGCACCGCCAGAGTCTCGTCCAGCAAAGGTTCGGTCTTTTGAGGGAGGTCCGTACCCAGATGAAAAATCATAACGCGCACCTTGCGATTACATCTTCGAGATGATTCAAGAAATCCGTTTTAAAATAAACCCGGTCGCAGCCGGCCCGTTCCGCCATGCCTTTCAAGTCGGCCTTGTTATTGGAAACGTAACCCATAACAGGCAAACGCTTTAAACTTTCGTCCTGCCGCAGGGTCTGCAGCAGCTGGAACGCTTCCCGCTCGCATTCGTCCCAGTCGATCAGGACCAGCACCGGCTTCACGGCCTTCATGCCCGCCAGAAGCACCGCGGCTTTGTCCGTGTTCCTCACGCCGAGGTGGCAGCGCTTGGCGGCCTTGGCGATCTTCGTCGCAACCGCGACGCTCGACAAGAGGCCCATCACCGTTGCTCCGGAGGGAACCAGGCCCGAACCGTACAAGAGTTCGTCGGCCCGGTCCGCGCTGAAACGAAACTTTTGGCCGGACAGTTTCAAAGACCGCGCTCCCGTCCTTTCTCTTGCGAAACTCTTCTCAAAAATTCCGTAAAAAGATTAACCTGATTTTTCCGGAGAATCAAGTTTTGCTTTTTTCCAGTTTTTCGATCACCTGGATTTTCGCCTGCGCGTCCTGCGCGAGCGGCAGAGGAAAACGGATCTGCTCGAGCTGCTCGCGCGCCTCTTTCCAGTTTTTGGAGGCGATCAGCGACAAGGCCTTATCGTAAGCCGCGGCCTGTTCCTGCACGCGTTCCGGAAGAAAACTTTCGGCGAGCTGCTTCTTGGCATCGATGTCCGCGCGCAGCGCGCGCATGTCCGCGACCGCAGGGCGGGAAGGCGTGCGGATGTCCACAAGCGTGGCAAGAATGTCCTGATCCACTCCCGCGGTGTTGGTATAGTCCGGGGCCGCGCTTTCCTGTGCGGCAAGCTTGTCGAGCTCATCCATGTCCTTTTCGGCTTTTCCGGCGATGTCGATGGCTTCGGCCCAGGCGCGCGCATTCAATTTTTCACGGAACTGAGCATAGCCGGCGGTAATCGCCTCTTCGCGCGTGCGGAAATTCTGTTCCACGATCATTTCGTTCAGGGCGCCGATCTTGGAAAGCGTGTCGTTGATCAGCGGCCGCAGCATGGTGAGCGCCACGCCGCGGTGCTTGCGCACGTCCTGGCTGTAGAGCGGAAACGCGAGCGACGCGACCCACAAATCGCGCGCCTTCATCAGGTCACCGGCCAGGAATGCGTCCATGGCCGGAAGGTACGTCGCCTTGAAAAGCTCTTCGAGCTTTTTGTGATAACTGTGCGGGAACTGAATCTTATAAAAGCGTTCCTGCTCCCCCACCATCTGCTCGAAATTTTCAAGAGTCCAGGCCTGGGACGGAAGCTTCTCCACGAAGCCGGTCCGGAAAGGCGCGTTGGCGTCCAGGATCTGCTTTTCCTCCGGTGAGAGCTCGCGCTGCGGGTCCACGCTGGCGCGCGCGGCAAGGACTTGTTCGTCCTGCGGCGTGACCGTTCCGGCCGGGACAGCGGGCGCCGCGGGCGCGCCAGCCGCATTCGCGGGAGCTTTCGCAGGCTCGGCGATTTGTCCGCTTTCCACGACCAGTGTTTCGCCGGCGGATTTGGACGGGCGCTTCAGAGATTGGAGAACGCCGCCCAGGCGCGGCAGGAGAAAAACCACCACGGCGATTATAATCGCAATGACGGCAACAGGCTTCAGCCAGGCCAGGGAAAGCGGCGGCCGGGAAGACTCCGGAGAAGCGGGTGCCTGAGTTTCGAGCGCCGCGTCTTCTTTTTTCTTCACCGACGTGCTCCAGAAACATCCCGGGCATTCGATGATCTCGCGCTCTTCGGCCTGAAAGTTTTTGCCGCAGTGCGTGCAGTAGTAATCAATCATTTTGGCCATTACGAAAACCTCGTTGTTTGGGATGAGAACTAGGCTGACCTGGAAAAGGCCTGATGAGAAGCGGCCAGCAAGGCCAGAGTATCCTGAACCGGACTTTTCGCGGCCGCTGCCTCAGCGGAAGCGGATCCGGAATCTTCCCAAAAATCGACGATCGGTCCGGTTTTTTGTTTCAGGAAATCAGCCGAGGGGAGTAACGGAGAGATTGACCCCGGGAAAGCGAAAGCCGCGGAGGCTCCCGCCGCAAGCGCCAGGAGTGCAGTCAAAACCGCGAAATGGAACGGCCTGTGGTTCCTTTTCATGGGCGACATGATTATCGTCCCGCCCTGCCGTTCTCTGCAACCTTTTTTTCAAAGGGCCCGGCCCGGCAATCTATTGCTGGTCGAAGACCTCTTCCCCTGCGCCCGCCTGGTCGTTTTTTTGAGGGATCATGATCTTGGTCCCCGTAAAATGGGTCTCCTCCGCCGCGTCCTTGCCTGTCAGGATCGCACCGTCCTTGTAATAGTTCCGGGAAATAACGCGCCCGCTCTCATGATAAATGATGCTGGCCCCGTCCAGGATACCCTTTTTATAAGTCAGCTCGGCCTGGAGCTTCCCGTTCGGAAAATATTTCTTGGTGACACCGTCTTCCCTGCCGCCGTGGAAACTCCATTCCGCGTACAGCTCGCCGGTCGGATAAAACGTTTTCGTGATGCCGTCCGGCGGGTTCGGCGGCGGCAGCATGGGATCGCGCTTGGGCGCTGAGGAGATCTTCATGTCCTGCTGGATCTGGTCTTTGCCGCCTTTCAGGAAGGGAGAGTTCGGATCAAAGAGAAAGGCGACCAGGCCGAGAAAGGCCATGAGCCCCAGGAACTGCAGAAAAAGCTTGAGGCCGCCGGGCTTCTCGTTTTTGCTGCCTTTTTCGTAGACGACTTCGTCGCGCGTGTCTTCTTCGTTGAAGAAATCGCCGCGGCGCTTGACCTTGCCGGTCTCTTCGTAGATCACGGCTTCGCCCTGCTGCCTGCCGTCCTTAAAGCGGCCTTCTTTTTTGATGATGCCGCTGCTGTAGTAGACCTTGGCCGGCCCGTGCATGCGTCCATTGGCATAAGGAAGTTCCGACTGGACCGTGCCGTTACGGTAATACGACTTCATCGGGCCGTGCAACTTTCCCTTGCGGTAGATTTCTTCGATCCAAAGCTCGCCCGTGTCGTAGAACTGCTGGCAGATGCCTTCGATGTTCCCGGACTGATATTCCATCTTGCGCTTGACCGCGCCTGTCTCGTAGTATTCGACGGTCGGGCCTTCCTGGATGTTGTCGACGAAGGACATGGTCCGGCGTTTGGCGCCGGAGAGGAAGTATTCTTTTTTGATCGTTTTGACACCCGCACTCATAACGCACCTTTGCAGGTTGGGCCGCTAAAGTCCGGGGGAGAAGCGGCTGATAATCGTGATACGTTTTAAGTGTACCCGGTAAATAATGGATTTCCCAATCGCGGACCGTTAAGAAAACGTCCGGAAACGGTGAAAATTAACCATGTTTTTATTCCTTAAGCTCTACCTCGCCCATCTCATCGGGGATTTCATCCTCCAGTTCGAAGAGCTTTACCGCCTGAAAGTGCGCAGCGTGTGGGGGCATTTGCTGCACGTCCTGATCCACGTCCTGGTCTCGCTCATCATCATTTACCCGTACTGGCACCAGCCTTCGATCTGGTTTTTCATCCTCGGGCTGGGCACCGTGCATTTCATCCAGGACGTGATCAAATACACGACGCAAAAGAAAATTCCGGCCTACACGTTTCCGCTTTTTGTGATCGACCAGATCTTCCACGGGCTCGTGGTCTCGAGCGTGATGCTGCTCCCGGTAAGCCGCCTCGTGCTGGGCTTCGACGGCGCGCCCTGGGACGCCTATTACCGGGAAAGCACGTGGACGCTTTATCTGATCGCCTTTGTGCTGGTGACCTTCGGCGGGAGCTACCTTCTTTATAACTTCAGGAAGAATTACATCCCGGGTACGCGCCCCGACCATCTGATCACGCCGTTTGAAATGAGCCACGCTCTCATCGAAAGGCCGCTGATCGCGGGCATTTTCCTTTTTGGGGATTCGCCCCTCATCTGGCTGTTCGCGCTGCTGGCCGGAATCCCCCGCCTCTTTTTTCCGAAACTGCGCGACCCGCTGGACTTTTCCATGAGCTTTTTGTACAGCGCCCTCATCGGGCTGATTTTTAAAACCTGGATCCCCCACTGATGCCCAAGAAAAAAACGCGCCGCGCCGCCCGGCCGGTGCGGGCGAAGAAAAAGTCTCCACCCGCCCGGAACAAGGAAGCCGCAAACCTGCGCAAGGTCCTGGCCGTCAACGCCAAGATCAATTCCACGCTGAACCTCGACGAACTCCTCGGCATCATCATGAAGACCGCCGCGGAAGTCATGCGCACGGAGGCGTCTTCGCTCATGCTTGTCGATGAAGCCACGCAGGAACTCGTCTTCCGTGTCGCGCTGGGAGAAAAGGGCAAAGACCTGGTGGAAAAATTCCGGCTGAAGATGGGCGAAGGCATTGGCGGCTACGTCGCCAAAACGGGCGAACCGGTCGTCGTGAACGATCCGGCCGGCGACCCGCGCTTTGCCAAGCGCTTCGACAAGGCCACGGGATTCTCGACCAAGGCCATCCTTTGCGTGCCCATGAAAAACCGCGACAAAATCATCGGCGTGCTCCAGGCCATCAACCCGATCGGCCGCCCGCGTTTCGAAAAAGACGAGCTGGGACTTTTTGAAGTGTTCGCGGATCAGGCGTCGCTGTCTGTCGAAAATGCGCGCATGCATTCGGAGCTCGTGCGCCAGGAGCGCGCCAAGCAGGAGCTTGCGATCGCGCACCAGATCCAGCAGAATTTCCTTCCCGACCTTTCCCAGCAGGGCTTCTCGGCGGACCTCGCGGCCCGCACGCTTCCCGCGCTCATGGTGGGCGGCGATTTTTACGACGTGATCCGCGTGAGCGATACCAAGACCAGCATCGTGATCGGCGACGTTTCCGGTAAAGGCGTGCCGGCCGCGCTCACCATGGTGCGCGCGATTTCCGAATACCGGTTCCTCGTGTCGCAGCACTCCTCGCCCGCCGAGCTGCTCCATCACCTGAACGACCGCCTTTGCCAGAATTCGAGCTTCGGCATTTTCGTGACCTTTTTGTGCCTGCTGCTCGACACGGACCAGAAAAAAATAATCTACAGCTCCGCGGGCCATCACCCCATCCTGATGCGTGAGGCTAAGTCCTCGGAAGCCTCGTTTCTGACGGACGCAGGCGGCATTCCGCTCGGGCTCATGCCCGGCAGCGTGTATGCCCAGGCCGAACGTTCCGTGGCAAGCGGCGACGCGATGATGCTTTACACGGACGGCGTGATTGAGGCGCGGGACCGCGCGGGAAAAGAATATGGAGCAGAACGGTTGAAACTTTTCTTGCAGGCCGGCCGTTCAAGCGCGGCCGAGTATTCGGAGAGATTGCTGGAAGATTACCGTCAGTTCACTTCAGGCGCGCCGCAGCACGACGACACGACGGTGCTCGCGATCAAGATCCGTTAGGCGCGGAACGCGCGATCTTGCGGGGCATCGTGAGGATAAACGTCGTGCCCTTTCCCAGCTCGCTTTCGATTTGGATCTCGCCCTGGTGTTTCTTCACCGTGCGGTCAATGATCAAAAGCCCCAGCCCTGTTCCCTTCTGCCCCTTGGTGGAAAAGAAAGCCTCGAAAAGCCGCGCCTTCACTTCCGCGGTCATGCCGATGCCGTTGTCTTCCACTTTGAGAACGTAGCGCTCCGCGTCGAGCGGCTCGGCCGTCACGCGCACGGCGGAATCCGCGCGCTTGGGGTCGGTGGCTTCCATGGCGTTTTTGATGAGGTTGAGCAGCGTCCGGTACACCGCGCGGCGGTCGCAGTCCACCCAATCGAGTTCCGGCGAGGCTTTGAATTCCAGCGCCACGCGAAGATCTTTGGCTTTGTCGAGAAGCGATTCCTGCAGCTCTTTGAACAGTGCGGCCATGTCCACGCGGTCCAGATCGAGTTCGTAATCTTTGGTGAGGCTCAGCATGTCCATCGTAAAGCCTTCCAGTTCCTTAAGCGCCTTTTCCATGTTCGCGGCGCCGCGCACGATGAATTCGTCTTTTTTCTTGGCAAGGCCGCGCGCGATGAATTCGTAAGAGAGTTTCGCCAGCTGCATGATGTTTTTGATTTCATGGATGACCATGCCGGTCGTCTGTCCCACGGCGGCCAGGCGTTCCATGCGCAGATTTTCTTCAAACAGCATGATGTTCTTCAAGGCCCCGGCCATCTGGAATCCCAGGCCGACGGCGAGATCCAGGTCCTGCGGCTCGAAAGCCGGCGCCTTTTCGCTTTTGACGAAGGCGGCCACGCCGAGCGCGCTGTTGCGGGAAAGAAGCGGGAGAAAAATAAACCGGCCGTCGTGGACAGGCTTGCCGCGGCGCAGGACTTCGTCCGCCCTTTTCTCGAGATCCGCGAGGAATTCCGGGGAAGCCGTGCCGGGATCGGGCACGCGGCTGTCGAGCCAGATGCGGTTCTGGTTGCCAAGGAGGTACAGAAAACCTTCATCCGCGGCGATAAATTTAGAAGCGCTTTCGAGGAAAAAGAGGCAAAGCGATTTTCTTTCGAGAAGAGACTGGTAAATTTTGCCGATTTCGTGGGCGGACTCGAAAACGGCGTCGCGTTCCGTCATAAAAACCCTTCGGGGGCGGTGGATCGATGCTTGTGCAACCGTGGCAAAGCCCCTATAATCTGGCACAAAAGAGGTTACCACTCAAGGCTCATGAAAATCATACCCGATAAAATACCGTCCGGCATTCCCGTGATGCGCTTCGACGGAGACCTTGATTACCATGCTTCGGCGGATCTGAGATCCGGCTTAAACAAATTTTTGGAAAGCCCGCACCTGCTCCTGGACCTGGCCAAGGTGGGGTACATGGACAGCTCCGGCATTGCTGTCTTTGTGGAGCTCTCCCAGAAAATCAAAGCCCACGGCGGTAAAATCGTTTTCTTCAATCTCGCCCCGGCCGTCAAAAGCGTTTTCGAGCTGGCCAAGCTGCATCTGTTTTTCTCGATCGCGGGCTCGCAGGAAGAGGCCGTAAAAATCGTCTCCGGATGATCAAGCGGCTGCTTCCCCATCTCATCCCCGTTTTCCTGCTTTTTCTCGTCGTCAGCCTTTACTCCCTGATCCCCGAACCGCTGGAGGCGGTACGGCTGCGTTTCTTCGATTTGTTCCAGCAGATGCAGCCGCGGCTTTATGAGCCCGCGCCCGTGAAGATCATCGACGTGGACGAAGAGTCGCTGGCGCGCCACGGCCAGTGGCCCTGGCCGCGCTCGCTCATCGCGCAGCTCGTCCTTCGTCTCAAGGAAGAAGGTGCCGAGGTCATCGGCTTCGACGTCCTGTTTCCCGAACCGGACCGGACTTCACCGCGCAACATCGTCCCGCTTTGGCCGGACACGCCTGAAACCAGCCGCCTCAAAACCGAAATCGCGAATCTCCCGGACCATGACGAAATTTTTGCCAAAGCCATCGGCGAAGCCAAAGTCGTCTCGTCCTTCAGCCTGCACCGTGAAGCCAACAAATCGGAACCCGTCCGCAAAGCCGGTTTTAGTTTTGCGGGCGACATGCCCGGCCAATTCCTGTCGGACTTTCCCGGCGCGGTGACAAGCCTCCCGGGCATCGAAAAAGCGGCCGCAGGAAACGCGATCGTCAATTATTTTCCGGAATACGACGGCATCATCCGCCGCGTTCCCCTTCTCTTCCAATTGCGCGGCAATCTTTATCCGCAGCTCGCGCTGGAAGCCACGCGGCTTTTCCTGGGCGCGCCGGGCTACATCGTGAAATCTTCCGGCGGCAGCGGCGAAGCGAGCTTCGGAAAAAAAACCGGCATCGTGGCGATCAAAGTCGGAAAGCACGTCATTCCGACGGACGCGAAAGGACGGATCTGGCTGTACGACACGGGTTCCATTCCGGAACGTTATGTCCCGGCCTGGCGCGTGCTCGACAAAGACATGGGCGATCAAAGCGTGAAAGACTCCATTGTTTTCATCGGGACGAGCGCGATCGGCCTGAAAGACCTGCGGTCCACGCCGCTTGCGCCGAGCGCGGCCGGCGTGGAGCTTCACGCGCAGATCGCGGAACAAATCCTGCAGGACCGTTACCTTTACCGGCCGGACTGGGCGATCGGCGCGGAAGTCTCGTTCATCGTGGCGCTGGGGCTTGTGCTCGTCCTGGTTATGCCGCACCTGGGCGCCGCGGTTTCGGCCGTCTTGTGCGCCTTCTGCTTTGCCGGAATTTATTATGGCTCCTGGATCGCCTATTCGCAGCATCAGTGGCTGGTGGATCCGCTGATTCCGTCGGTCGCGTGCCTGGTGATTTATCTTTCCTCGTCGCTCATCCACTTTCTGCAAACGGATTCGGAAAAGCGCCACATCCGCGGCGCGTTCAGCCGCTACCTCGCGCCGGCCATCGTGGCGGAACTGGCCAATAATCCGGACCGCCTGCGTCTGGGCGGCGAAATGAAAGAGATGAGCCTTTTGTTCGCGGACATTCGCGGCTTCACCACGCTTTCCGAGCGCTTCGAGCCCGAAGAGCTCACGCATTTCATGAACCGCTTTCTCACGCCCATGACCGAGATCATCCTGCAGCACAAAGGCACCATCGACAAATACATGGGCGACTGCATCATGGCGTTCTGGAACGCGCCGCTCGACGATCCGGAGCACCGCGCGCATGCCTGCCGCGCCGCGCTGGAAATGCAGGCGCATCTGGTGAAGTGGAACGCGGAGCTTGAAAAAGAAACAGCGGCCGGCGCCAAAAATTTCGGCGCCGTCAAACTGGGCATCGGCCTCAACACGGGCCGGTGCTGCGTGGGAAACATGGGCTCGGACCAGCGCTTCGACTATTCGGCCATGGGCGACGCCGTGAACCTGGCTTCGCGCCTGGAAAGCCTTTCACGCAATTACGGCGTGGAAATTCTGGCGGGAGAGAACACGCGGGACAATCTTCCGGGCTTTTGCTTTCTGGAAGTCGACACCGTGCGCGTCAAAGGCAAGACCAAGCCCGCTCGCCTCTTCGCGCTTCTCGGAGACGCTTCCCTCGAAAACGCCCCGGGCTTTACGTCCCTGAAATCAAAGCACGCGCAGATGCTCGCGGCCTACCGCAGCCAGTCCTGGAAAGAAGCGCTCGCCCTGGCCCGGGAACTCAAGGGCATGAAAATTCCGGGCCTCGAGCTGGAAATGCTGTACGCGCTTTATGCTCAGAGGATCGAACAGTACGCGGCGGTTTCTCCGGGACAGGATTGGGACGGCGTGACGATCGCGATGTCGAAATAGCCGGACGGCTAGATCGAAATCGAAACGCTGGGCGTGGGTGACGGCTGCACGGAAGTTTCCATGTATTGCTTCCGCAGATCCTCGTTGGCGGCATCGTGGGAAGACTCCCGGATGTCCTTTTCGAGATCCACCGTCATTTGGTCGATCTGGCGCGTGCTGCTGCTCGTATCAAGAGCATCGGATGAAGCCCGGTAATCTTTCGAGATATCCCCGCTGTCCATCTTGAAGGCTTCTTCCCCGCCAAGGCCGCCCTCGAAAGAATCTTCCGTGTAATCCGCGCGGGTTTCCGGCATGTCCATCTCTCCAAGCGAAGACGTTCCTGAGTCTTTCATGTCCGTCGTGGTGTCCGTCATGCGCGTGGAATCCATCGTTTCCGGAGCTTTCATGTCGGTCGTCCTCATGTCGGCCGGGGCCTTCGTCGACGACGCCATGCTGCCGCTCGAGTCACGGCCGTCCGGCGCCTTGTTGGCGGCCGTCCGTGACGTGTCTTTGGACCCGTCGTCCGCTTTCCGGGTTTCGGCTTTGGTATCGCGCGCGGATTCACTTTTCGCGCTATCCTGCTGCGGTTCCTTTTTCTCTTCCTGAACCATGAGAGGGCTGATCATCTCCTGGATGCGCTCGGCCGGAAATTCGAAGGCGGGCGTCGGAGGAACGTTGAGGCCTTCGATCACCGTGCCGTAGCCGGCCTTGGTCACGTCCACACTGACCGTCTCGCCGTCGACTTCATTACTCACCGCAATCGCGCCTACATGCTCGCCGGAAGTCGTCTTGTCGCCGGGGCCCAAAAGAAGAATCTCCGAATGAAAGCCGTTCACCTGGCCGCAGAAGATAGTGCCGCGGATGCCGACGGAACCGGCGGGCAGCTTGATCTCGACGTTCTTCGGATTCTTTTTGCCGATCTTACCCGTGACTTCGCGGAAGGCGCCCGCCAGGATGCTTGCCGCGACTTTGCCGTCGTGGGTCTGGGGGTCGTAAACAAATTCATCGATGACGATGCGGCTGTTAGGGCCGATCGTAAAAACGGATTCGTCCATCAAAAGGATCTGCAGCTGGCCCTTGTCGTCGGTTCGGACTTCGTCGCCGAGGTAGACGGGCTCGCCGCTCTGGACCACGCGTCCGACCTTTTCCGAGGAAGCAATCTCGACCGTGCCGCGCGCCGCGGCGATCACGCCCACCTGCGCGGCCGGAGGCAGCGGCGCGTTCATGGACGTCTGGGCAAAGCCCCAGGGCAGGGCCGCCAGGCCAAGCAAAAGCCCGTAAAAGAGCGTCTTTTTGTTCATATTTAAAAGGTAGTTCTATGCGGGAAGGAAGTCAAAGGCGGGAGCCCGTGGACACAAAGATGATAGAAAGAACACTTTTTAAAGCGCTAGGACCCTATGAAAACCCTTGGGAGAGAAGGCTTAGGAGTTGATGGAGGGGTGAAAAGAGGCTAACTCTGGCCCGGGACCCGGTCGCCCACGCCGGAACCTTCGACGGTGGAAACGCTTTTGGTCACGGTCACGTCGGCGATGGCCGCCTGGGCCACGTTCCCGGAAGCATTCGCAAGGACGATCGTCACGTCGGCCGAACAGCCCGTGCAGGGCGTCGGGGCGGTGCTGTCGAGCAGTCCCGAAAAATCGAAGATGCCGTATCCGGCCAGCCCCTGGTCAAACGGGGTTGTGGGAATGTTGAACTGGAAATTGGTGTTCGAATTAATCGTGCCGGCATGGCCGGTGATTTTCGAGCCGCCGCCGCCGATCGTACGCGCTCCAAAGTCGATGTTCATGGCAAAAGTAAAATCGCCGTCATCGGTCGTACCGCTGAAGAGATCGCCCGTGAATCCGTATTTGAATTGGCCGGTTTCGATACGAGACAAATCGTCTATCGAGGTCAGGCCGTCGAGGAGCTCCAAAGAGTCGTCCGCGGCGTCCTGCGTCGCCTTGTCGGACTCCTGGCTCAAAGCCTCTCCGGTATCGCTGATGACGTCGAAGTCCAGGGCCTGATCCGCGGCGATAAACGTATCCTGGCCCGCCTGCTCCGTGGCTGAACCTTTTTGGGCCGTTTCAGGAGCCGCGTTCGAAGGCGAAGAACTTTGCGATCCCTGCGAGTCTTTCTCTTCCTGCTGCGGCGGGGGCTGATTCAACGATGTCGTCATCTGATTGATTTGCTCATCGCTGAAGCGGTAGGACGGAAGCGGCGCCTGGTTTTCCCCGGGGATTTCGGAACCGAATCCGGACTTGTTCACGATCGACTCTTTCATCTGGCCGTTCACTTCGTTGCGCACGGCGATCTCCCCTTTCCGGTGCGCGGTATTGTTGTTTTCGCCCGGGCCCAGGAGAAGCAGCGTGGAGTGCAGACCCTGGACGTTGCCGTAAAGCATGGTGCCGCGGATACCGACCTCACCCGAAGGAAGCTTGACGCCGATTCTCTTGGGATCTTTGTGCGCGATGTTGCCGGTGACGAGGCGGAACACGCCTTTGAGGATGCGGGCGTCGATTTTACCGTCATGGGTCTTGGGATCATAGACAAATTCGTCGATGACGATGCTGCTGTCAGGCCCGATGGTGAAAACCGTTTCATCCAGCAGCAGGATCTGGAGCGTCGAGTCCGGCCCCGTGGTCACGGCATCGCCGAGATAAACGGTTTCGCCGCTGGAAACGATGCGTCCGACTTTGCCGTCCGGCACGATCTCGACTTTCCCTTTCACGACAGCCACGATGCCCACCGCAGGGCCGGCCGGGGCCGGAACCGTTGCGGGCTGAGGCAGGGCCGTGACGGGTCCGGGAAGGGTCTGGGCGTACAAGGCATGCACCATGAGAAAAGCGGAACAGAGGACGGCGGCGATCTTCAGCTTCATAAGGTCAGAATTCCCATTTCTTCGTCAGCATGCCCTGCATTTTGTTGTTGCGGTAAGTATAGTTGGTAACGTTCGAAAGGGAACGGAAATATTCGTAGCTGAAGGTCCAGACAATCCCCCTCAGGACGGATGGGAGCAGCTTTCCTATATAAAGGGTTTCCAACGGCACGCCGTACGTCACGCGATAGCGGAGCGTGCCGTCTTTGCGGATCTGGGAAGCAATGGCCACGTCCGGGTCGGCATACACGTCGCGCGCCAGATCGATCGAGTTGAGGATGAACTGGCCCTTCCACAGGAGCGTCGTCACGGATTGCCGGATTTGAAGCCGGTCGTAGGCGTTGAAATCCTCGCGCGCGGTTTTATGGCCGTAAAGCAGGCTGGCGCCGTACGAAATACGGGGGTGAAGAGCATAGCTGAAGCCATTCTCGAGCTCCGTATAAACGCCCGTGCGCTGCGGAGCCGTGGGGTTTTCCGAAATTCCGGAAAAGTTTTGATGCTCGATCCTCGTGTCAGAAAAAGCGCTGAAGCGGCCGAAGGTCTTGTCGAAATCGAATTCCCCGCCCTGGGTCCTGAGGAAAGTCTCTCGGGAGAGAAAAATATTGTTGGCGTAAAAAAGCGGCGTGAAATTCGCCCATTTGCTTTTCAGGTTGGCCCCGAATTCGTATTGCAGCGACTGCAGGTCCAGGGAATCGACATGCGTCTGCTCCTGCTGGAAATGCGTGAAGGACGCGAAAATCTCGTGGCCCGCCTGGAAACCCAGGTCATGGACCAGGTTGACCTGCGTGACGTTCACGAAACTGTTGTCCCTTGTCGCAACGCTCGATCCGGAAACATCCACGGGGACGTTGGTGACAAGCCGCCGCTTTGAGGACGGCGAGGCGTTGCGGTTCGAGTCGGCTTCAAATCCCACGCTCTGGCGGACACTCACCTTCGTCCGGCGCAGGCGGCGCTTGATGCGCTTGAGATACGTATCCACTTCCTCCCGCATGTCCGGCGGCAGCTTTTGCTTTTGAAGGGTTTCCAGCTCGCGCCGCGCCTCGGTCCAGTTGTCCAGGCGGTAGAGAACGACCGCGTAAAAAAGCCGGACTTTCTGCAGTTTGGGATTGATGAGCAGGATGCGCTCGAGCGTGGTCGCAGCCCCGAGAAGATTGCCTTCCTTCACCTGGGACTGCGCGTATTCGAAATTCAGCTTCAGGTCGTCGGGACTTTTGAGAATGTCCTCGTAGGTGACCTTCTTGACCTTTTCGAGCCCGGCTTGCTTTTTAGATTGTTCGGAAGTGGCTTCGACTGCCTGCTGGTTCCGCGTTTCGCGGGTGACCACGCCGGTTTCGTTTTCTTCGTTGAGCTGCGAAAAGCCGCGGGCCGGAAGCAGAAAGCAGAATAAAAGCACGAAAAACGCGGCCCGGTGATGTTTCAGGACGCTCCAGCGCGATTTTTTTTCCATGGACTCCCTTGGATCTTGGTTAAAAGTGATCGTGCTGTATTATTTCGGCGCTTTCCTGCTGCAAATTGAGAGCGTCATGCATCGTCAGGACCGTGAAAAAAAAATCGGCGCTTATTTTTCGAAGGCAAATCGTTTTTTACTTCATAAACATTTTAACAAAGCGCGGTTGTTTGTAAAATTAAAAACTGTCCTACAAATCTGACGAGGAAAATGATAATATAACGCCTTTCTATGCCGCAAATTTTTCATCCTAGTTCAAACACTCTCGCGAGGGTCAGCATTTTCGGCGCCGTTTTTTTCCTCGGCGCGCTCGGACTCATCATGTCCGCAGTGATCCGCTCGCCTTACATGACGCACGTGGGGGTCGCGCGCGACCAGCCGGTGCCGTTCAGCCACAAGCACCACGTGGAAGGTCTGGGCATCGATTGCAGGTACTGCCATACTTCCGTCGAAAACTCTTCGTTCGCGGGGCTCCCGCCCGCCAAGACGTGCATGAACTGCCACTCGATCATGTGGAACCAGGCGCCCATCCTCGAGCCGATCCGCGAAAGCTTCCGCACGGGAAAGCCCGTGGCCTGGACGCGCGTTCACGATTTGCCCGACTTCGTTTATTTCGATCACAGCATCCACGTGGCCAAAGGAGTGGCGTGCGTGGTCTGCCACGGCCAGGTGAACGAAATGCCCCTCATGTCGCGGGCCAACACCCTGCACATGGAATGGTGCCTTCAATGCCACCGGGCCCCGGAAAATTTCATCCGGCCCAAAGAAAAAGTTTTCGACATGCACTGGAAGCCTGAAAATCAGAAGCAGATGGGCCAGCAGCTTGTCGCGGAATATCAGATTCACAAGAACCAGTTGACCAATTGCAGCGTTTGCCACCGGTAATCCTGGACCCCGAGGGGGGCCGGGATCGCCTTATATATAGAAAGACCCAACATGGATAAACCGGCCTTCGACCTGTCGAAAATCCGGCAAAAATTGTCCCAGCTCCGCGGTTCCACGTTCTGGCGCAGCCTGGAAGAAGTTGCCGAGACCAAGGACTTCAAGGAATTCCTGGAACACGAATACCCGCACGGCGCCGCGGAATTCGACCAGCCGATCGACCGCCGCGAGTTCCTGAAGCTCATGGGCGCGTCGATCCTGATGTCCGGCCTCGCGGGCTGCAAGCTGCCTTCCCTGGAAAAAATCGTCCCCTACTCCAAGATGCCGGAAGAAATCATCCCCGGAAAACCGCTCTTTTTTGCGACCGGCATGCCTTTCAACGGCACGACGCTCGGCCTGCTGGCCGAAAGCCACATGGGCCGGCCCACCAAAGTCGAAGGCAACCCCGGACATCCAGACAGCCTCGGCGCGACCGACATCTTCGCGCAGGCATCGGTCCTCGGGCTTTACGATCCGGACCGTTCCAAGGTCGTCTTGAATGCGGGCCGCATCCGCACGTGGGATTCGTTTCTCGAAGCACTCCAGAAAGAACTCGAGCTCCAGGATTCCAAGCAGGGCGCGGGCCTGCGCGTCCTCACTGAAACGGTCACTTCCCCTACGCTCGCGTTCCAGCTCCGCAGCCTGCTGCAAAAATACCCGAAAGCCAAATGGCATCAGTACGATCCCGTTTCCCGCGACCATGCGCGAAAAGGCGCGAAGATGGCCTTCGGCGAATACGGCGACCTGCGTTATGATTTTTCCAAAGCCGACGTCGTGTTTTCGCTGGACGCGGACTTTTTCTCGCGCATTCCGGGCAGCCTGCGTTACGCACGCCAGTTCATCGACCGCCGGCGCGATCCCGAGACGGCGAACCTCAACCGCCTTTACGCGGTCGAAAGCACGCCCACGCTGGCCGGCTCCGTCGCGGACCACCGCTTTGCCATGCGGGCCTCTTCCATTTCTTTTACCGCGATCCAGCTTGCGCAGGCGCTCGGCCTGGACACGCCCGCCGGCATCGTGTCCAAGGCTCCGAAGGCGCCTTCCTGGCTTGCCGCCGCGGCCGAAGACCTGCGTGCCCACCGGGGTTCGAGCCTCATTCTGGCGGGAGAAGAACAGCCGCCTTTCGTGCACGCCCTGGCCCATGCCATGAACCAGGTGCTCGGCAATTTCGGAACGACGGTGCAAATCATCCCGACGGTCGAAGATTATCCGCTGGACCAGGAAGCTTCCCTGCGGGAACTCGTGAACGATCTCAAGCAAGGCCAGGTGGACCTGCTCGTCATGCTCGGCACCAACCCGGCTTATCACGCGCCCGCGGACCTGGACTTTGCCGGCGCGCTCAGTAAGGCCGGACGCAGCGTGCATCTGGGCCTTTACCAAGACGAGACCGCGATCCTTTCCCACTGGCACGTTCCCGAAACTCATTATCTCGAAATGTTCTCCGACGGCCGCGCCAGCGACGGCACGGTCACGATGATCCAGCCGCTGATCGAGCCTTTGTACGCCGGAAAATCCGCGCATGAAATCGTTTCGGTCCTGCTTGAAGGGCGCCTGAAAAAAGGCTACGACGTCGTCCGCGATTACTGGAAAAGCCAATGGGGCGAGCCCGTTTTCGAAAGCAAGTGGCGCCGCGCCCTGCACGACGGCTTTGTGGAAGGCAGCGCGTTCCAGGCCCGCGGCAAAAGCGTGAAAACCAGCTTCGCGGCCGAAGACTTCGGCGATTTGCCCGATCCGTCCATGCTCGGCGGCTTTGAAGTCAATTTTCGTCCCGATCCTTCCATTTGGGACGGCCGCTTCGCCAACAACGGCTGGCTCCAGGAATTGCCCAAGCCCATGTCCACCCTCACCTGGGACAATGCGGTGATGGTCAGCCCGCGCACGGCCGAGGAAATCGGCCTCGAAACCGGCGGCGTGCTCCAATTCACCCGCGGTTCGAACGTAGTTCTCGCGCCCGTGTGGGTTTCGCCGGGCCAATCCGACGGCACGTTGACGCTGACGCTGGGATACGGACGCACGCACGGCGGGAAGATCGCGGAAAAAATCGGCTTCAACGCCTACACCGTGCGCTTTTCGGAAGCTTCGAAAGAGGGCTTCCGCATCGGAAAAACCGGCAAGACTGTGGCGCTTGCCGCGACGCAGCTCCATCACTCCATGGAAGGCCGCAATCTCGTGAGAGCCGCCACTCAAAAGGAATTCGCCAAGGACCGGGAATTCGCGCAGGATCACGAAACCGGAAACACTTCGATGTATCCGAAATACGAATACAAAGATTACGCCTGGGGCATGGTCATCAATCTCAATGCCTGCATCGGATGCAATGCCTGCATGGTCGCCTGCCAGTCGGAGAACAACATCCCTGTCGTCGGCAAGACGCAGGTCCTCAAGGGCCGCGAAATGCACTGGATCCGCGTGGACCGTTATTATGAAGGAAGCGCCGATGATCCCAAGCTGCACAACCAGCCGGTCACCTGCATGCATTGCGAGAACGCGCCGTGCGAACCGGTCTGCCCTGTCGGCGCGACCACGCATTCCGAGGAAGGCCTGAACGAGATGGTCTACAACCGCTGCGTGGGCACGCGCTACTGCTCGAACAACTGCCCTTACAAAGTGCGCCGCTTCAACTTCCTGGAATATAATGATTATCATACCGAAACGCTCAAGATGATGCGCAATCCCGACGTGACCGTGCGCGTGCGCGGCGTCATGGAAAAATGCACGTACTGCGTCCAGCGCATCAACGAAGCGCGCATCACGTCCAAGAAAGAGAACCGCAAAATCAGGGACGGCGAGATCAAAACCGCGTGCCAGGCCGCATGCCCGACGCAGGCCATCGTCTTCGGCGACATCAACGATAAAGAAAGCCAGGTCGCGGGCCTCAAAAAATCGCCGCTCAATTACGGCCTGCTGACCGAGCTCAACACGGTCCCGAGAACGACGTATCTGGCCAAAGTCACCAATCCCAATCCCGCGATTTTGGAGGCCGGCCGTGTCCTCTAGCCCGAAAAAGAAAAAACCGCTGGAAAAACCGCAGTTCCTATCGCCCAAGCATACTTACTCGACGGTGACCGACAAGATCAGTTCCATCGTGCTGGACGGCAAGATCCATCCGGGCTGGCTGCTGGGGCTCGGCATTTCTTTTTCCGTCCTCATGGTGCTCATGACCGCCCTCACGTGGCTTGTCATCCGCGGCGTCGGCATCTGGGGCATCAACATTCCCGTGGGCTGGGGCTTTGCCATCATCAATTTCGTGTGGTGGATCGGCATCGGGCACGCGGGCACGCTGATTTCCGCGATCCTGCTGCTTCTCCGCCAGGAGTGGCGCACGTCCATCAACCGTTTTGCGGAAGCCATGACGCTTTTTGCCGTGTCCTGCGCAGGCGTCTTTCCGCTCATTCACGTGGGCCGCATTTACAAGGCCTACTGGCTTTTCCCGTACCCCAATACCATGGGCCTCTGGCCGCAGTTCCGCAGCCCGCTCATGTGGGACGTCTTCGCCGTATCGACTTACGCGACGGTCTCGCTCCTTTTCTGGTACGTCGGTCTTATTCCCGACCTCGCCACGCTGCGCGACCGCTCGACAAAAAAAATTCCGCGGATTATCTACGGGATCTTTTCCATGGGCTGGCGCGGTTCGGCCCGGCACTGGTTCCGTTACGAAACCGCTTACCTCCTGCTCGCAGGGATCGCGACGCCGCTGGTCATTTCCGTGCACACGATCGTCGGCCTGGACTTCGCGGCCTCGATCATCCCGGGCTGGCACACGACGATCTTTCCGCCTTATTTCGTGGCCGGCGCCATCTTCGCGGGCTTTGCCATGGTGCTGGTGCTGGCGATCCCGCTGCGCAAATTTTACGGCCTGGAAGATTTCATCACGATCAAGCACATGGACAACATGGCCAAAATCATCCTGGCCACCGGGCTCCTCGTTTCTTACGGGTACATGATGGAATGCTTCGGCGCCTGGTACAGCGGCAGCCGTTACGAACAGTTCATGATCCTCAACCGCATGTACGGCCCGTACGCGCCGTTCTACTGGGCGCTCATCTTCTGCAACGTCCTGACACCGCAGGTTTTCTGGCTGAAAAAATGCCGCACCAATCAGGTTGTCCTGTTTGTCGTTTCGATCATTGTCAGCATCGGCATGTGGCTGGAACGATTCGTCATCGTGGTGATCAGCCTTCACCGCGACTTTCTTCCTTCTTCCTGGGGCATGTACTGGGGCACGAAATGGGACTGGGCCACGTTCATCGGAACGATGGGCCTCTTCTTCACGCTGCTCTTCCTGTTCATCCGCGTGCTTCCCATGATCGCGATTTCCGAAATGCAGGTACTCGCCCAGGAAACCAAGGAAGAGCACGAAGAAAAATCAAAGGATCATTAAAATGTCAGCGGGACCCGAAGTTAAATCCGATTTGTGGGGCATCCTGGCGGAATTCGAAACGCCGGAAGCGCTGGTGGAAGCCGCGCGCAAGGTGACGAAAGCGGGTTACAAACGCTTCGACGCGTATTCGCCTTTTCCGATCGAGGGCCTGCACGAGGCCATGAACTTCCACCGCAACCGCCTGCCGCTTCTTGTCCTGATCGGCGGCATCCTCGGCGGGCTCGCGGGTTTCGGCATGCAGTATTATGCGAACGTCTTCAGCTTCCCGCTCAACATCGGCGGCAAGCCCCACAACAGCTGGCCCGCGTTCATCCCGATCACATTCGAGCTCACGATCCTGGGCGCGGCTTTCGCGGCCGTCTTCGGCATGCTGGCCCTGAACGGCCTGCCCATGCCGTACCACCCGCTCTTTAACGTGGAACGCTTCGCGCTGGCGACGCGCGACCGCTTTTATCTTTGCATCGAAAGCCGGGACAAGCTCTTCGACCCGGACACGACGAAATCGTTTCTCGAATCCCTGAAACCGCACGGCATTTACGACGTGGACCGCTGATGCTCAAAAGAAACTCGAAAATTCTGACCGCTCTGCTGATGTTCGCCTTTGCCTTGTCTGGCTGCGGCGACATGGTGGACCAGCCGCGCTATGAGCCGATGGAGGCCAGCAATTTTTACGCGGATGGCCGTTCCGCGCGTCCGCTCGTCGAAGGCACGGTGGCGCGCGGCCAGCTGCACGACGACGTGCAGCTTTATACCGGCAAAGTGGACGGCAAGCCCGCGGACACGTTTCCCTTTCCCATCGACGAAAAGGTTCTCCTGCGCGGGCAGGAACGTTACAACATCTACTGCTCCGTGTGCCATGACCGCGCGGGCTACGGCCTGGGCATGGTGGTGCGCCGCGGCTTCAAGCGCCCGCCGTCCTTTCACGAGCAGCGCCTGAAGGACGCGTCTCCGGGCTATTTCTTCGGCGTCATGACCAATGGTTTCGGCGCCATGTTCGATTACGCGGCCCAGGTCACTCCGGAAGACCGGTGGGCCATTGCCGCTTACATCCGCGTGCTGCAGGCCAGCCAGGACGTCAGCCTGAACGAAATTCCCGCAGATGCCAAGGCCATGCTGCTGGAGCAGAAAAAAGCCACGGGATTCAGCGTAGGCACGGGGGGTTATGAACCCAAGCACTGATCGCATCGCCGTCATCCAAAAAGTCCGTTCCTTCGCGCTCGCCGCGGCGGTCGCGGGCCTGGCCTTGTCCGGCGTGGGCTTTGTCATGGACCGCCAGGCCTTTGCCCCGTCTTACCTGACGGCGTATCTTTTCTGGATCGGCGTGACGCTCGGATGCCTGCCGCTCATCATGCTCCATCACCTGACCGACGGCGGCTGGGGCTATCCGATCCGCCGCCTCATGGAAATCATCCTGAAATCGCTGCCGCTCATGGCGCTCCTCTTTTTGCCCGTGGCCGTGAACCTCAAAGAGCTTTATCTCTGGGCGCGTCCGGAGGCGGTCGCGCATGACGCGCTGCTCCAGCAGAAGCAGCTCTACCTGAATCCTTCTTTCTTTTACGGCCGTGCGGTTTTCTTTTTCGTGATCTGGGGCCTGTGGGCTTACGGCCTGATCCGCGGCGCGAACGCCTACGAAAAAGACCATTCGCCCAAAGTGCACGACAAGCTGCAGGTCCTCAGCGGCGCGGGCCTGGTCATGTACGGCCTGACCGTCACGTTTTCCTGCGTGGACTGGTCCATGTCGCTGGAGCCGCACTGGTATTCCACAATCTACGGTTTCCTTTTCATGATGGGCCAGACGCTGGCGGGTTTCTCGATCGTGATCATCCTCACGGGCTTTCTTTCCAAAAACAAAGGCCCACTGTCCCCGGCCGTCACGCCTTCGCGCACGCATGACCTGGGCAAGCTGCTGCTGGCTTTCATCATGCTGTGGGCCTACGTCTGCCTTTCTCAGTTCATCATCATCTGGTCCGGCAATCTCGCGGAAGAAACGCCCTGGTACCTGCGGCGCCTCTCCCACGGCTGGAATGGCATTGCGATCGCGTTGACCGCGTTCCACTTTTTCGTGCCGCTCGGCCTGCTCCTCAGCCGCGATCTCAAAAGGAATCTCGCGACGCTGGCGCCGGTGGCGGCTCTCATCGCGGTGATGCGCTATGTGGATCTCTTCTGGCTGGTCAAGCCTGTCTTCAACGAAAGCCTTTCTTTCCACTGGCTCGATCTCACGTGCCTTGCCGGCATCGGCGGCCTCTGGCTCTTTTTTGTGCTGAGCCGCGCCGTCTCCGAGCCTTTGATCATGACCCATGATCCTCTCGAAGGCGCGGAAAAGGAGGCCCATGCACACTGATCCGCATTCGACTTCTTCGAATAAGGAAGGCTACGAAAAACGCGACGCGCAGGTGAAACCCATCCTGATTTTCTGCCTGATCCTGTGCGTGACCGCAGTCGTGGTCCAAGTCGGCCTCTACGTTTATTACAAGCTTCTGGCGGCCCATGAAACCAAGCAGGACGCGCCCTCGATCTATGTCCGCGACGACCGCTGGCATGCGCCGGATGTCACGCTGGAAGTGCATCCTTCCCGGGAATACGAACAGATGCGCGAGGAAGAGGAAATCCTGCTGAACAATTACCAATGGCGCGATCCGGAGCATGAGCGGGTTTCGATTCCCGTGTCCAAGGCCATGGAGATCATGCTGAAGAAAGGTTTTCCCGTGCGCAGCGAAAACGCGGCTCCGCCGCAGCAGGAAAGGACAGCTTCATGAAACGTTTCTCCGCCGGCATGAGCGCCGTTCTGATGCTGGCCCTCTGCCTTGCGGCTTTTTCTCCGGCCGCGAAGGCGAATCCCGTCCGCGACCAAAACAACCGCCTCCAGCGCATCGGCCTGGACCAGCGGCTCGGCAACCAGGTCCCGCTGGATCTCGAATTTACCGACGAAGCCGGCAATCCGGTCCGTCTTGGCCAGTACTTCACGGGAAAACCCGTACTGCTCCTGCCGGTTTATTACAGCTGCCCCATGCTCTGCACTCTGGTCATGAACGGCGTGGTCAAGGCGCTCCGCGTCCTGAAATTCGTGCCCGGCCGGGAATTCGAGATCGTGGCCTTCTCCATCAATCCCAAAGATACGCCGGAAACGGCGGCGAAGAAAAAAGACCAGATCTTCAAGGAATACAAACGCGACGAGGCGCGCGACGGCTGGCATTTCCTGACCGGCAGCGAGGCGTCGAGCCGCGCCCTGGCGCAGGCGGCCGGCTTCCGCTATGACTATGACGCCACTTCGGGCGAATACGCGCATGCCGCCGCCATCATGGTCCTCACGCCGGAAGGAAAGCTTTCCCATTATTTCTTCGGCATCGAATATTCGCCCCGAGACCTGCGCCTGGCGCTCGTTGAGGCTTCGAAACAAAAAATCGGCGGGCTCGCGGATCAGTTCCTTCTCCTCTGCTTTCATTACGATCCGTCTTACGGGCGTTACAGCCTCGAAGTCATGAATTTCATCCGGCTCGGCGCGCTGGCCACGGTGCTCGCCCTCGCCTGGTTCGTCACCCGCTCGCTGCGCGAGGAACGCGCGGCAAGGAGCGGCGCATGAACCTGCCCACGGTTCCGTTCAGCCCGGTCCAGGCTTCCACGCTCGCAGGCCAGGTCGACCTTCTTTACCTGTACCTGATCGCGGTCAGCGTGTTTTTCACCTGCGTGATTTTCGCGACCGTTCTCTTTTTCACGCTGAAATACAAGCGCCGCAGCGAAACGGAGCGGCCTGAAGCCATTCACGGCAACCTGCTCCTGGAAATCACCTGGTCGGCGATTCCTCTCGCGATTGCCATGACGATGTTCACCTGGGGTTCCATCCTTTACTTTAAGGGCTGGCGCGCGCCGCAGAACGCGGAAGAAATTTTCGTCGTGGGCAAGCAGTGGATGTGGAAAATCCAGCATCCGGAAGGCCGGCGTGAGATCAACGAACTGCACGTGCCGGTGGACCACCCCATCCGCCTGAAGATGACTTCCGAAGATGTCATCCACAGTTTTTTTGTTCCCGCGTTCCGCGTTAAAATGGACGTGGTGCCCGGCCGCTACACGAGCCTGTGGTTCCAACCCACGAAAACGGGGCGTTATCATTTGTTCTGCGCGGAATACTGCGGCACAAAACACTCAGGAATGATCGGCTGGGTCACCGTCATGCCGGAAGAGGAATACCAGCAGTGGCTCGAGACCGGAACGGCCATCGCGCCTGTCACGGTTTCCGGCAAAGAACTGTTCCAGAAGAACCGCTGCAACACCTGCCACCACGCCGAGTCCGGCGCTCTGGGGCCGGACCTGGCCGGCGTTTTCGGGAATCCGGTCCAGCTTGCGGATGGCAGGACGGTCACGGCCGACGAAAATTACATCCGCGAATCCATCGTGAAACCGAACGCCAAGATCGTGGCGGGCTACACCCCCATGATGCCTACGTTTCAGGGGCAGCTGGGCGAAGAAGAAATTTTGCAGATTATTTCTTATCTCAAGAGCCTGAAGGCAGAAACCGGGACGCCGGAAACCGCGGCCCCCCCGGCGTCCCCCGCGGCCTGAGGAGACGGAAGCTGCACGCTTCCGCGATCGTGCCGCAGTCATGAGAGTGCGGCCTGAGGAGACGGGAATGTCAAAGTTCCCGCGATCGTGCCGCAATCAAGGGATTGCGGCCTGAGGAGACAGGAACTTCAAGTTTCGAAGTTCACACATTGCCGCCGCTCACCGGAGCAGCGGCCCGAGGAGATGGGAATTTTATGAGTACACTTGTCAAAAAAATAAAACATTACCTGAATGCTTCGTATGAGCTCCGCTCGTGGTTCGGAACGGTCGACCACAAGCGCATCGCCATCCTGTATCTCATCTCCGTGACCCTTTTCTTTTTTGTAGGCGGCTTCTTTGCGGTCATGATCCGCTTGGAGCTTCTGACGCCCGCGGGCGACCTGGTCAGTTCCGAGACCTACAACAAGCTGTTCACCATGCACGGCATCATCATGATTTTCTTTTTCCTCATTCCCGCCGTGCCCGCGGTGCTGGGGAATTTTTTGATTCCCATCATGATCGGCGCCCGCGACATGGCTTTCCCGCGCCTTAATCTCGCAAGCTGGTATTGCTATATCGGCGGCGCCCTTTTCGCAACGGCCGCCATGGTCACCGGCGGCGTGGATACCGGCTGGACCTTTTACACACCTTACAGCAGCACATATTCGAATGGCGCCGTGGTCCTCACCGCACTCGGGGCGTTTGTCGCGGGATTTTCGTCCATTCTGACCGGCCTGAATTTCATCGTCACGATCCACAAAATGCGCGCGCCAGGCATGACCTGGTTTCGTCTGCCGCTTTTCATATGGTCCAATTACGCGGCCAGTATCATCATGGTGCTTGCCACGCCGGTCCTGGGAGCCGCGATCTTCCTCGTCTTCCTGGAAAGGGCTTTTCACATCGGCATTTTCGACCCGAATCTCGGAGGCGACCCGGTGCTGTTTCAGCATCTGTTCTGGTTTTATTCGCATCCGGCCGTGTACATCATGATCCTGCCAAGCATGGGTGTCATGAGCGAGCTTGTCGCCGCCTTCTCGCGCAAGCGCGTCTTCGGCTACGACTTCGTTGCCGGCTCCAGCCTCGCGATCGCCGTGCTGGGTTTCCTGGTTTGGGGCCACCACATGTTCGTGTCCAGCCAGTCCATGTACGCCGGCTTTGTGTTTTCGTTCCTGAGTTTCCTGGTAGCCATCCCGTCCGCCATCAAGGTGTTTAACTGGACGGCGACGTTGTACAAGGGTTCCATTTCGCTGCAGACGCCCATGCTTTACGCGCTGGGCTTCATCGGGCTGTTCACCATCGGCGGCCTCACCGGCCTCTTTCTAGCGTCGCTGGGGCTGGACGTGCACGTTCACGACACTTACTTCATTGTGGCGCATTTCCATTACATCATGGTGGGCGGCGTGGTCATGGGTTACCTTGGCGGGCTTCACTACTGGTGGCCGAAAATGACGGGCCGGCTTTATCCGGAATTCTGGGCGCGCATTTCCGCGCTGAACATCTTCATCGGATTCAACCTGACATTCTTTCCCCAGTTCCTGCTGGGCTACATGGGCATGCCGCGGCGCTATCACGCTTATCCCGAAGAATTCCAGGTGCTGAATGTCATGTCGACCGCCGGCGCCTCGGTTCTGGCCGTAGGTTATCTGATTCCGATGATCTACATGCTCTGGTCGCTCAAATACGGCAAGAAGGCACCGGCAAACCCGTGGAATGCCAAGGGCCTGGAATGGACGATCCCGTCGCCGCCGCCCGTCCACAACTTTGACGAAATTCCCGTCGTGACCGAAGAAGCGTATGCTTACGCGGAGGCGCCGCACCGTGGCTAAACAGACGCACTCCCCGCTCCAGCATCATTTCACGAGCCTCTCGCAGCAATACGCGGCGTCGCAGCTCGGCATGTGGACATTCCTGCTCACGGAGCTCCTGTTTTTCGGCGGCCTGTTCCTGTCCTACACGATCTACCGCATGTCGTATCCGCACGGCTTCGCGGCCGCGAGCCATGAACTGGACGTGCGGCTCGGCTGCATCAACACCATTGTCCTCATCTCGAGCTCGCTGACCATGGCGCTTGCCGTGCGCGCGGGCCACGAAGGAAAAGGCAAGTCCATTACAGGCTTCCTCGTCCTGACTATGGCGCTCGGCGGCACCTTTCTCGGGATCAAAAGCATCGAATACGCTCATAAGTTCCACGAGCATTTCGTTCCCGGGCCGAATTTCGCCTTCCCGCATTACGCCTCGCAGGGGCCTGAGCTCTTCTTCTCGCTTTATTTCGCCATGACGGGCCTTCATGCGATTCACATGATCATCGGACTCGTGGCGCTCGGCGTCGTGGCATGGAAAGCCACGCGGGGGCGTTATACGAAGGAATATTCCACGCCGGTGGAGATGCTGGGGCTTTACTGGCACTTCGTGGATATCGTGTGGATTTTTCTTTTTCCCCTGCTCTACCTTTTGGGGAGGCATTGATGTCGCAGCAGGCCGAATCGCTCAAGACTTATATTCTGACGTTCGCGGCGCTGATGGGGCTCACGCTTCTGACGGTCGCGGCCGCTTCCGTGAATTTCGGATCGCTAAACACCGTGATCGCGCTCGGCATCGCGGGTCTGAAGGCGGGGCTGGTCCTGTGGTTTTTCATGCACGTCCGGCACAGCACGGCCTTGTCCCGGCTTTTCATCGCCGCCGGCTTTTTCATGTTCGGCATCCTGCTCCTCCTGACCCTGAACGATTACATCTCGCGTCCCTGGGACAACTTTCCCCAAGGCGGCGCCTGGATCAAGCCGACCGCCTCGCATTTCGCCGCCAAGATGCCGGCCTCGCCGGAATAGACGGCCGGAACTTCTTCAGGAAGGATTCTTTCCCCGCAGGTCCATGACGTCCTTGTCCCCGGCCGCGTCGCGCCCCATGGCCTTCACGTATTCCACCTGGGTCGGATAGGCGAATTCGATCCCTTCTTTTTCGAACGCATCCTTGATCATGAAATTCAGCTGCTGCTGGACGTCCATGTACTTGTTGTAGTCGGAGCTGAGGAAGAAATAAACGACTTCGACGTCCAGGCTGTAGGCACTGAAGGTTTTGAAATGCGCGCGGTCGAACTTCACGCCCGGCAGGCTTTCGATCATTTTCCGGATCATTTCCGGTACTTTTTTCAGCTTGTCCGTGGGCGTCTCATACGTCAATCCGACGGTGAAAGGCACGCGGCGCTGGCTCATCCTCTTATAGTTACGGATGCGGCTGGAAGTCAGGTTGGAATTCGAAACCACGATTTGCTCGCCGTCGAGGGAACGGATGCGCGTGGATTTGATGCCGATATGTTCGATCTGACCCATGTAATTGTCGAACACGATAAAGTCGCCTTCTTCAAACGGATGGTCGAAGAAAATCACGAAATAATTGAACAGGTCGCCCAGGATGGTCTGGGCCGCCAGGGCCACGGCGATGCCGCCGATGCCGAGGCCGGCCACGATCGCGGAAACGTTGAAGCCCAAGTTCTCGAAGATGAAGACGCCGCTCATGCCCCACACCACCAGGCGCAGGCACGTGATAAGACTGGCCGAGAACGGGACGTTTCCCGCCGAAGCTTCCGCCTTGCGCAGCCAGTTGCATTCGAGGATGTAGATCATGATCGCCAGGCCCAGACGCGTGAGCTGGATCGTCAGGATGATGATGCAGAAGGCGTTCAGGTATTTTTTGCTGACGTCGTTCAGGGCAAGCTGGTTCAGGGAAAAATAAAGGACGGCAAGGTAAAGCAGCGGGATCGCCGTCTGCTCGGAAATCGAAACGATGAAGTCGTCGGTTTTGGAAGGCGTCTTCTCCACGAACCGTTTCAGCCGCAGGAACACCCCCTTACTCACGATCTGGATGACAAAAAGCCCCACGACCAGGATCGTTACCGCCAGGAGGTAATCCCGCAAGGCATTTCCGAGGATCACGGTATCCAAAGCCGAAAAAAAAGAATTCATGTTCTCTCCTTACGAAGGGGGATGAAGTATTTTACCAGAGACCGGAAGGTTTGCGCCGGTTTTGCATTACTCCGGGTGTTGGATCACGCTGGGATCCTGGAGCATGCGAGACAGGAGCCCGGACTCAGGGATGCCGGAAAGCGCATAGCGGCGGCCCACAATGTTGTTGTTGAAATCCATCTTGTGGTCCGCGGCCGTATTGGTCGCGGAGCCGTTCTCATGCGCGTCCGTCACGACCTTGGCAAAATCCGGTCCGTATTCGCGCGTCAGCAGGTAGCTCCACAGGATGTGCTTGTACGCGTCTTTGGAGGAGGCCTTCCCCTGGGCGTTCAAGGTCTCGGCTTTTTCCCGCACGTAATCCTGGATTTCGAAGAGGCGGGGCGCGAGGAACGGATGCTGGGAAAGAAGATCGATTTCCGAAGGCGTCAGCGAATCTCCCAGCACCAGCGCCACGTTGCGGATGGATCCGGGCTCCATGACCAGACGGGTCTGCGGGCCCGCGGGCTCCGAAAAGAGAACGGCTTCGAACGTTTTGCCTTTGATGGAAAAGGCGCTGTTGCCGCGGAATTCGAGCTTGCCCGCGATCATCCCCTCATGCACCAGGCTGGAAAAAGCGCGGAACAGTTCCCGGATTTGCTTCCGGGCTATGCCGGGATGGACAAGGTCCAGACGAAATTCATAAGACATGTCTCCCGCCAGACGGCCGGGAACGCGCGGGTGCGCGGTGCCCTTTTCAAGCAGGAGCTCGACGCCTTCCGCTTCGATCCTGCACCTGCCCGTAAAAAAATTCAGGAGCTTGAGTCGGACGCGGTCCGCCTGGAGGCGGAAGACCTTCTCTTCCAGCAGCGAGCCCTTGCGCAGCGACTTGAAGCGGGCGGAAATCCCGCCCCATTCCACGGCATTCCAGGAAGCAAGCCGCACGCTTTCATAGCGCGGGTCCATGAGCTTGGTGCCGTATTTGCCCCCGTTTTCCCTGGCATACTGGAAGATCTTCGAAGAAAACGGCCCAAGCCCCGCTCCCAGCGCGGCATAGAACAGCACAAAACTTATGGAAGCTCCCAACACGATTTTTCTAAACATGGGGCACCGCGGAGTTGGAAATCACGGAAAAAATAGTAGAGAACCCTGGCTTTCGTGTCCAGCTAAAATAACGGCCCCTGCCGGCTTTTTCCTCAGTCCCAATTTTTTTTGTAGGGTGATTACCGATTGCCGGCAAAGCACTTACGCGTTATTCTGTGAGGCGTCCGGAAACCGGCCTTGATTTCCCTGGCAATTTGATGTATATACACTTATTGAGCAGTGCGGTGCGGGATGGCCCGCGGAAAGGTCCTGATGAATACAGTCGAATCGGAACAAAAAAATGCTGTTTTTTCAGGAGGATACGGAACGGCTTCGGCGGCCCTCCCCCTGCCAGTCGAAGCTTCTTCCGAGATCCTCGCGATTCAGGACTTCCAGCGGCGCCATCCCGGCCTTTTTCAAAAAGACGACCGGAAACTTTTCTGCCACCTGGGCCTGGTGTTCGGGCTCATGGCCGCGCTTTTTGCGGTGATCGTCCTCATCCCTTCGCTCGCGGCCAGGATCCCGGCAAGCCTCCTGCTCTCGCTCCTTTATTTTTCCCTGATCAACGTGACGATCCACCATCATCATACGCATCGCAACGCGGCGCAAAGCCCGGCCGCGAAAAAATTCCTGGACCTTCTTTATATGGCCGTGCTTCCGAACGCCGCCCGGAGAAGGCCCCGCTATGTCAAAGTCCATCTGAGCCATCATGCGGATGTTTTCGAACCCACGGACGTCGACCACCTTTACGGCGCAGAACGCTTCTTGAAAATGCGCCGCAATCTCTGGACGCGCCTTCTTTATTTCCTGGAACTCAGCTTTGTCGGCGCCCACGTGCCGGGATGGGAAGAAGACCAGTACATGAACGAAACCCCGCGGGACGAATGGAACCTTGCGGATTACCGGATCGTCAAAGCCAAGGAAAAAAACAAAGCGGTCATTACCGCAGCGATTCAAGGGGTGCTTTTGTGCGCCTGTCTCCAGGTTTTGCCCTGGTTTGCCTGGGGATGGGCGCTCCCCATGCTCCTGGTGAAAAACTGGGCCCATTTCCTGGGTCAGTTCCAGCATTATGATCCCCGTTTCCTGCAGCCCGGCGCGCCGCGCTGGAAGCGGACCCTTTCTTTTGAGGTTCCCGGATGGTTCAATAATCTCATGGCCGGCGAAATCAAAGGCCATCACGTGCACCACCTTTTCCCGTCGCTTCCTTATTACAACATGGAAGAGGCCTGCAAGATCCTCGCGCAAGATCCGGAAGCCTCGCGGTTCCTGGTCATGGCCGGGAAAGATTTCTGGACGGGAGAAAGGAACGGATCATGGGACAGGAATACTGCGAATTCGGCAGCATGACGTTCGGCAAGTGGCTGCGCTGTTCGGCCTGCCTTCATACGAAAGCCGGGCTTCTGCTGGTGGCGGCGGGAAATCTTCTTCTCTGGAAGGGCATTCCGGGATTGCCGGATCCCGTGCTCTGGGGAAAAGGCCTGCTTGCCGCCGGCATCTTGCTTCTGGTTTATAGCCTGGCGAAAGACCTTCTGGTTATTGCTCGTCGGCGTAAGCGCGCTTGACCTCGGGAGGCAGCGTCTCTTCCGCCCGAACGTCCCCGGTGTCTTCTTCCCCGGCCTGCTCCATGTCGGCCATCGGCAGGTTCTTGGCCTCTTCGGTATCCGTATAACCCGTCCAATCGTCACTGAAGTGAACGTCTTTGGGTTCTTCTTCGGCGGATACCCGGTGGGAAAAGAAAACAAGCGCCGCAGCCATCGCGATAAGGATCCACATCTTCCGTGAGTTCATACCGCAATATTACCTCCTGAGTTTTCCGAAATAAAGCCGTTTTTACGCAGCTCCCCGTAAACGGCCTGCGCCGCGAGCGCTGCGCCCTGCGCGGAATAGTGGCCGTCTCCCGGAAGAAACAGCGCGCCGCGCAAGGGACTGGCGGCAAATGCCGGCCCCAAATCAAAAGTGGCAATGCCCTTTTCCTTCAGCGCCGCGGCGAGCTTTTCCTTCAAGCCCCTCTCCCGGACCGTCTGCGGATGGAAGACCACGGCGAAAGCAATACCCCTTTCGCGGCAAAGGTCCCGGGCCTTTTCGATCACGCGAAAAAAAACCTCGAAGGCGCGGCTGTCCATGTCGAGGTCCGCAGACGGCTGCGGCCCTGAACTTTCCTGTTTGAGCCCGCGGAGTGCCCGTCTTGCCATGAAGCGAAAAAC
>DATJFP010000049.1 GCA_035495615.1 Verrucomicrobiia bacterium
GTGATTTACGCCCGGAAGTTCAGGCCCCAGAATTTCGAAGAGGTCGTGGCGCAGGACGCCGTGACCACCACCCTGAAGAACGCGATCCGGCAGAAACGCATCCCCCAGAGCTTTCTTTTTTCCGGGCCCCGCGGCGTGGGCAAGACGTCCGTCGCCCGCATCCTGGCCAAAGCGCTCAACTGCGCGAAGGGGCCGGCGGAAATTCCCTGCGATAAATGCGACAGCTGCCTGGAGATCGCGAAATCCACGTCTCTCGACGTGCTGGAAATCGACGGCGCGTCCAACCGCGGCATCGAAGAAATCCGCAACCTGCGCGAGAACGTGAAGTTCAAGCCCGCGAACGGCAACTTCAAGATCTACATCATCGACGAAGTCCACATGCTCACGACCGAAGCGTTTAACGCGCTGCTGAAGACCCTCGAAGAGCCGCCCCCGCACGTGAAATTCATTTTCGCCACGACCGAGTCGCACAAAGTGCCGCTCACGATCCTGTCGCGCTGCCAGCGCTTCAACTTCAAGCGCATTCCCACGCCCGAGATCGCCAAGAAACTCGAAGAGATCGCCAAGCGCGAAAAATTGAAATACGAAAAGAACGCGCTCTTCCTGGCGGCCAAGGCCTCCGAAGGCGGATTGCGCGACGCGGAAACGCTGCTCGATCAGCTCGCGAGTTTTTCGGACGAAAAGATCAACGAAGAAGACGTCCTCTTCCTTTTGGGGCTGGCGTCGGAAGACCTTTATTTCAAGGTGCTGGAAGCGCTGGCCGCCAAAGATGCCAAGGCGCTTTTTGCCATGATCGAGGAACTTTACCAGGGCGGCCGCGACCTCATGCAATTTGCCAAAGGCCTCCTGGAAATTTTCCGCAACCTGCTGCTCCTGCAATGCGCGCAGGAGCCGGGAGAATTCATCGAGATGTCCGAAGACGGCGTCGAGCAGCTCAAAAAGCGCAAGGACCTGTTCACGCGCGGCGAACTGCTCATGGGACTCAGCCTGATCGGCAATCTTCAAGGCCAGCTCCGGCGCAATCTCGCGCCCCCGAAGCTGCTCGTCGAAACGACGCTGCTGAAGCTCCTGCATCTGGACGGGCTGCGTTCGCTGGAAAGCGCGGTTCCCGCAGCGCCTGCGGCCGCGCAAGCCGCTCCACGGACGTATCAGGCTCCGGCTTCAGCTCCCGCTCCGGTCCGGACCCAGGCCGCGCCTTCGCCGGTTCCGGCCGCGGAAAAAAAAAGCCAGCCCGCCGTTAGGGAAGCCGCGGCTCCCGCCGCCAAAGCCGCATCCGGCGAGGCCGTGACTCTGGCCGAAGTGGAAGCCGCGTGGGCCCAGATCGTCGAATACGTCAAAGCCAAGCGCATGTCCATCGGCATCTTCCTTTCCGAATCCCAGCCCGTTGAAACGAGCGGCGCGCTCGTCACGCTCGCGCTGCCTTCGGAATTCCAGTTCCACAAAGAGACGCTCGATAAAAGCGCGAACAAGAAACTCGTCGAAGAGGCCTTTGAGACCATCACCGGGAAAAGGGCGGGTATCCAGTTTGTGATCACGAAGCTGACCGACCCGCCCGCCGAAAACGGCGAACCCGCGCCCGCTGCTGCGGGACAGGCCGGACCCTTGCCGGACATCATCATGAAGGCGCTCGACATTTTTGACGGCGGACGGATCGTCCGCAAAGAATGACATGAGAGGCTATTCGGAGTGGATGGGCGATCTCGTGCAGGCGCTGTCAAAGCTGCCGGGGATCGGAAGAAAGTCCGCGGAACGCATCGTTTTCTACCTCCTCAAATCCAAACGCGAAGAAGTGCAGCGCCTCTCGGCGCTGATGATGAACGCCAAGGAAAACATCTTCTTCTGCGAAATCTGCCATAACTTCGCCAATGCGAAAATCTGCGAGATCTGCGCGAATCCCGGCCGTGACAAAGGCGTGATCTGCGTGGTCGAAGATCCCAAGGACGTGCTTTCGGTCGAGAAGACCCAGCATTTTTTCGGCACCTACCACGTGCTGCTCGGCGCGCTTTCCGCGCTGGACGGCATCGGCCCGGACGAGATCCAGATCCCGGGCCTCGTCGAGCGCGTTAAGAAAGGGACAGTGCGGGAAGTGATCCTCGCCACGAATCCCAATACCGAGGGCGAAACCACCGCCCTTTATATCTCCAAGCTGCTCAAACCTTTGAAAATCCAGGTCACGCGCATTGCCCGCGGCGTGCCTGTCGGAAGCAATCTCGAATACGTGGACCAGGCCACGCTTGCCCGCGCGCTCGAAGGCCGCCTTCCCGCCTGAGTTCCTTCATTCCTTGATTTTTCCTTTGCGGCGCTCACGCGCAATCCCTTCATCAGGACCGTAGGGATGGCCTCCGAATCCGTGCCTCATCATGGCGATCGCGCGCGCCCAGTTTTTTTTGCCGTCGCGGGAAGCGAAAAGCTGCATCACGGCCTGCGCGATCACGGGAACCGGAACTTCCATTTTAATCGCATCATCGACCAGCCAGTTGACCTCGCCCGTATCCTCGACGTAAGGAGGAATTTTTTCGAGCCCGCCGTTTGAACGATAGGCCTCCTCCATGAGATCGATCAGCCAGGAGCGGATCACCGAACCGTTCCGCCAGCACCGGAGCACGTCGGCAATGTTCAATCGTTCCGGGTAATGCTCGAGCAGATCCATGCCTTCGCCGATGGCTTGCAGCATCCCGAATTCGATTCCGTTATGAACGAGCTTTGTGAAATGTCCCGCGCCAGGAGGGCCGGCATGCAGAAAGCCGTCCGGAACGGCCAGCAGCTTCAAAATCGGCGCAACTTCGTCAACAATCTCTTTCTCGCCTCCGGCCATAAAGCACGCGCCGTTCCTCGCGCCGTCCATCCCGCCGCTCGTTCCCAGATCCACGAAGCCGATTTCTTTGGGTTTTAATTTCTGGTAACGCCGGATCGAATCCCCCCAATAGGAATTGCCGCCGTCGACGAGAATGTCCTTTTTTTCGACCCGTGAGGCGAGCTGGTCGAGAAGTCCGTCAACGGCAGCCCCGGCCGGAATGTAGATGAAAATTTTTCGCGGCCGGGCCAGCCGGCTCACCAAGGACTCAAGCGAATCCGCCGGAATGACTCCCGCCTTTTGGAGTTCCTGCGAAACCCCGCCCAGCGTAAACCCCGTCACGCCTATTCCTTTTTCCAACGCATGCAGCGATAGATTGGCTCCCATTTTCCCCAGGCCCACGATTCCGATTTCCTTCTTCGCATTTTCCATGTTCATTTCCCTTTCATAGGCCTTAAGACGGCCCGGCAAGAAGCTCCATCCGAGTTTTGAATTTTCAAGGGGAGGCAGATCAGCTCATGGTTTCCTTCGCGGACCCGCGAAAGATTGAGGCCTTCGACGATCCAGATGCCGGCTTTGAGAAGGGTCCGGTGGATGCGTGCGCCATCCTCGAAGAACCCGCCGACGGAAAGATAATCCACGCCGACCAGGAGCGGTTTCTTTCGGGCCAGGAATTCCGCGGCTTCTTCGGCGATAAAAACAAAGTCTTTGATGAATTCGTCCGTTTTCCAGCAGCGTGCGGAATTTTTGGTTTTGAAAAGGATCCGTTCGCCGGCCCGGATATTTTTGAGGCGCAGCTCGTCCAGGGTGACGGCGCGGGGATTTTTGATTTCCACGATCCGGGCGGGTCCGATGCCGGCTTCAAGCGGCATGCGGTCCAGGCTTGTTCCTTTTTCAACGAAATGAAACGGCGGGTCCATGTGCGTGCCGGTATGGGATCCCATGGAAATCAGGGAAACGTTGCACTTGTCGCCGCGCCGCATGTCCAATTTCCTTTGGATGCGGACGGCGGGATCATGCGGCCAATGAACCATTCCGTCTTTGATCGTCACGGTGACATCAAGCCAGCGATGAGGATTCATGCAAAACCTCGATCGGGGGGATTCCTTAAGAAGGCCTAAGGGATTTTGTAAGCGTGCCTGGGATCATCATGGCGCGCTCGAGGAGGGAAGGGTATCGGGCAATTTCTGAAATTCTATTAAGGCGTAGCGGCGGCGAAGCCCAAAGCAAAAGGGGACAGCCCTTGCGGACTGTCCCCTCTGCCTTTGCCGGATTTTTTACCCGTGGCGGCCGTGAGATCCTCCGCCGCGGCGGTCGGGACTCGCGCCCGGCCCGCCCTGCGGCCCCGGACGATTTTCCCAGTTCGTGCCCGGACCTCCGCGCATTCCCGGAGGATTGTTGTCCCGATCTCCGCGGTAGCCGCCGCGGTCAGGGCTCGCGCCCGGCCCGCCCTGCGCCCCCGGACGGTTTTCCCAGTTCGTGCCCGGACCTCCGCGCGGTCCCGGGGGATTGTTGTCCTTATCCCCGTGGTTTTCGCGGAACTCGTGCATCTTTTCGCGTGACGCCTTGAACTCCGAGGCGTCCACGGATCCGTCGCCGTTGGCATCCATTTTTTCTTTCAGCTTCGGATGATTGTCCAGGTACTTCTCGCGCCGTTCTTCCCGCCCCGCCTGGAATTCGCTTTTGTCGACGCTGCCGTCGCCGTTGGTATCCAGCTTCTTCTTTAATTCGGGATGCTTATCCAGATACTTGTCCTGCATTTCTTCACGCTTTTCCTGGCGATGCGCCTTGAATTCATCCTTGTCCACCGTCCCGTCGCCGTTCGTGTCGAGTTTCTTTTTCAGATCGGGATGATTTTCCAGGAATTTTTCTTTTCTCTCATGGCGCCAGCCCTGGGCGTCCGAAGAGGAAGACGCATCGGTAACCGCCTGCGATCCCGTGTCCACGGCCTGTGTGACCGTGTCCGCCGGTGTCGAAGCCGCGGTGTCTTCGGCAAACGCGATCCCCGCCGAAATTCCCGCGAGCATCACCGTAAGCCCTACTGCCTTCATTGCGTTGAGGTTTCTTTTCTTCTTATTCATGGTCTTGCTCCTTTCCTGAATTACAGGATTTTTAAGCCGTTCTGACCTTAAGACGTCTTCCGGGAGGAAAGGTTTAATGGCCCCTGCAAAAAAATAGGGTTTAAAATCGTCTTAAACCTTTTCCTTATTATTCCGTCTAATGGGTAAGGAAAGAGGCGGAGATTATGAAGAAAGTTCCCTATCTTATTGTGATTGCATTGGTTATGGCATCCGTGACGGCCCGGGCGGAAACGCCGGCGGAGGCGCCCGCGACCGACGACACCGTGCTCGAGGAAGTGCGGCAGCTCCAGGCCCTGAAACAGGAAAACCCGGAGGCCTACCGCGAGAAAATCGAAGAGAAAAAGGCCCGGCTGCGCCGGGAGTTTCAGCGCATGGGCGGGGAAGACGGGCCGCGTTTTCATCAGTTCATGGAAAAGCGCCGCGAGTTCCGCCGGCAGCGCGTGGAATATATGAAGAGCCACAATCCCGGGGAGTACAGCCGCTTCATGGAAAACAGGCGCGCCCGGTTCCAGGAGTTCCAGGCCCGGAATCCCGAAGGCGCCCAGCGCTTCCTGGAAAACCATCCGCGCTTCCGCGAGCGCATGAATTCCTCCGGTCCCCGCGGCGGACGCGAATCCTACGAGAGGCAGAACGGCGGGCATGATTTCCAGGGGTCCGGCCGCGGCCGCTTCCGAGATGCCGATTCTCCAAGGCAGGGAGAATTCCGTTCGAGGGGAGGATCCGGACGTTCTGATTTCGATTCCGGACCGCAGGACAGGCAGGACAACCGGCGCGGCTGGGGGCGGGGCGAGCGCCGCCGTCCCAGCGATGATTCGCTGGGACAGGAAAGGCCGTTCGGTTCTGGACGAACCGAACGCCGCAGGCAGGCCTCTTGATGGAGGCTCCCGGGCGCGAGCGGGACGGCGTCTTGATCGCGCAGTTCCAAGCGGGCCGCGAGTCGGCCTTCGACGAGCTGGTGAAACGGCACATGGAAAAGGCCGTGCAGCTCGCGCGCACCGTGTGCGGCAATTACGAGGACGCAAAGGACATTTCTCAGGAGGCGTTCGTGAAGGCGTATCACGCGCTGAAGAACTTCAAAGGCGAAGCGCAGTTCTCGACCTGGTTTTACCGCATCCTCATGAACTCGGCCAAGGACTATCTGAGGAAGAAAAAACGGCTGCGTCTCGCGGATTGGGACGACGCGCAGTCCAAAGACCATTTCCTGGAATCCGTGGCCTCGCCCGAGCCGGGCCCCGCGGGTTCGGCCCTCTTATCGGAATTCGAGCGGCAGGTGACGGCCGCGATCGAGAAGCTTCCCTTCCAGCAGCAATGGATTTTCATCCTGCGTTTTTTGGAAGGTTTTTCCCTGAAAGAAATCGCGCAGGCAACGGGCCTTGCGGAAGGCACAGTGAAGGCCGCGCTGCATTTCGGCATGAAAAAATTCAAGGCGGAAATTTCCGCTATCTCGGGAAAGGGGTGAAATCCCATGAGCCATGAGGAAGAGAAAGAGATCGAGAAGATCTTCGAAAATTACCGCCTGAAAAAAGTGCCCCAGAGCCTCATGAAAGACTATGCGGCGGAGGTGCGGAGAAAAATCGAAATGACGCCCGGGCCGTCCTTTCCCCTGGGCGCGCTGGCCGCTTTTGCCGTGGGCCTGGCCTTTGCCGGGACTGTTGCTTTTGTTATGTTACGGCCGCATCAGCCGGCCCTCGAAATCAAGGCGCCCGAAGGGGTGTCCGCGCCTTCGGGGACCCTTGAAACACCCGCCGTCCAAGGGCCGCAGGCCGTCCAGCCGGCGCCTTCCGCCGCTCTCGCGGAGGAAGAAGGCGTCGAGCCTGG
This sequence comes from Verrucomicrobiia bacterium, assembly GCA_035495615.1. Taxonomy (NCBI): domain Bacteria; kingdom Pseudomonadati; phylum Verrucomicrobiota; class Verrucomicrobiia; species Verrucomicrobiia bacterium. The sequence goes on from DATJFP010000049.1 coordinate 6,694, forward strand.
AGGCAATCAGGAAGCCCTTGCGCGCGAACTTTTCGTCCTCGAAATGCTGGGGGAAGATGACGGTGTTATGACGGACGCGTCGCGCTTTGATGTCGAGCCTGATTTTCTCGGGCCCGGGCCAGCGTAAAAAAAGCGCGATTTTTTGGCCCGGAAAGCGATTTCGACGCACGCACCTTATCAGCTCCTTCAGCACCCTGAGACAGCCCCTGATTCCTTCCCGCATCCTCCAATAAAATGCAGTAATTTATAGCGCACTCCGACACCCTGAAACGATTGATAATTCTCGTCTTTTTTGTGATTTCTTCGCATTGACAGTGAAAAGTCCGTGTGGTTAACTTTCCGCTACTAACGCGAAATTGTGGACATCCGGGTTAAAAAAATTTAAGCAAAAAAACGGATGTCCGTACCAGCGTTGCAAATCCGGAGAAGAAATTTCGAAGCAGCCTAGCTCAGAATTTTTTTGCAGGATCCGGAAGTTTCTCCAGTTTTAAAAAGTTTCGCCTTCGATGAATTTTTACTGCGTACTTACTTCGCGGGTTTATAAAGGCAAGCCGAAGTATTTAGAAGCAATTGACTGAAGGCAAAGTTTGTTAGTCAATGATCGATTCAGGAGCGACTGAATGACGCAATATTCCAAGGGAGGCCGGGAGTTCAGCCGAGGCTTACGTCTCGCGGCGGCCGTCCTTGTTTTCTTTTTCTCGTTCGATACGGTAGCCCGTTCCGCGCCGTTGGCCGCGAAATTCGTCCCGGCCCATGCCTCGGGCTCCTTCGATTCCATTTCCCACTTCGTCCACGATTTCCAGATCCCGGAAGCGTTCGGCCGCGTGGAATCGCGATTCGAAGCCGATGCGCCGTCCAACGCGCTCGTCATTCACATCCAGGACGCGCACTCGCAGCCCGAAGCGCAGCGCAACATCGAAGCCATCCTCGAATACCTTTCCGACGAAGGCCATCTCGGCAAGATCTCCGTCGAAGGCGCGTTTGACCGCGTCCAGCCCGGCGTCCTCGAAATTTTCAAAGAGCCCAAGCTCAACCTCGCGCTCGCCGAATCGCTCGTCGATCTCGGCGAACTCACCGGCGCGGAACTCTACGCGCTGAAGCGCGGCAAGAACGGCGCGCCGGTCGTCGGTATTGAAAACAGCGAACTTTATAAGAAGAGCTTCACGCTTTTCCGCGAAGTCAAAGCCGAAAAAGAACCGGTCCAGGAGCTCATCCAGTTTTACCGCCGCCAGCTCGAACGCCTCGAGATCGGCCTGCTGAACGAATCCCTGCACGAGTACGTCCTGAAAAAAACCGCGTGGGAAACTCATAAGGAAAACGCGTACGAATACCTCGACCTCCTTGGCCGCGATGCGAAGGATCTCCTCAAGCTCGATCTTACGGACGCGCGCTATCAGTTCGAATGGCCCGCGATGGTGCGCCTGCTCCTGGTCAACAAGCTCGAAAAAGAATTGAATCAGGAATCCGTGAAGGCCGACTGGGACCGCCTTGTCAGCGCGGTGCAGTCCGGATTCGGCAAGCCGGCGAATCAAGACGCCGCCCGCAAAAAAGATTTCATCCTCGAAACCCTGAAGACGCTCGTCCGCGAGTCGGAAGAGCTGCCGTCTGTCCGCCGGGACGTTTACCCGGAAGTGAATTCCATCCGCACGTTTTTCGAATTCCTGAGAAAAGAAATGGCCGGGCGCAAGATCGACCTGCTGCGCTTCCCGGACGCCATGAAAAAAGCCGGGACGCTCATCCTTCACGAAGAAATCGATGCGAAGGTGCTCTTCCGCGAAATCGAGCTCCTCGAAGGCCGGCTCGAAGAAACGCTCGTCAAGACGCCGGAAGAAAAAGAGCTGCTCGGCCTCGCGAACGATTTCCGGCTCCTCGAAAATCTCTTTTCCCTTTCCATGACGCGGGAAGATTACGAAAAGTACCAGGCGCGCAAAGCCGAGCTCGAGCCTCGCCGGATCATCGCCCGCTTCGAAAAGCTCGAGAAAAACAAATCCTCGAAACCCGCTTATCCGGTACTGGATGCCGCGACGACCCGCCGCGCCGAAGAATTTTACGCGCTTTCGCGCCAGCGCGACGAAGTGCTCGCGGGCAACGCGCTCAAGCTTACGGGCAGTTCTAAAAAAATTCAGGCCACGGTCATCATCACCGGCGGTTTCCACAGCCAGGGCCTGACGAACATCCTTAAAGAAAAAGGCGTTTCCCATGTCGTCATCAGCCCGAAGATGACGTCGCTCGAAAACGACGGGCTCTACGAAAAGGCCATGCTCGGCACGGGCGTGAACATGGAGATCGTCAAGCAGCAGGCCTCGGCGCTCGTCAAACAGCTTCTTGCCCAGGCCGGCGAGGTGTACGGACGCGGCGCGCTTACGGCCCAGGACCAGCGCATCATTCTCGCGGCCGGCCTCCAGAAACTTGTCCAGGATACGCTGAAAGACATGCCTCTTTCCGAAGTGCAGGCGCTCCTGGCGGACGCCCTCACGGGTTCCGAAATTTCCAACGGCATCCAGATCGTGCATGACGAAAAAGCCGGCTCCCTGTGGCTGCGTCTTCCCGTGGACGGGGGATACGGCAAGGTGACGCTGGTCGAAGGACGCGAAGAACGCGCCCAGGCCAAGCCGTCCGCGGCTCCCGCGAGCCGGACGAAAGTCGAAGCTCCGGCTGAAACCGCCAAAGCGGAACCCGTTCGGGCCGAGCTGCGCACCTCCCGCGTGCGTCAGGCCATCTCTGACTTCGTGCGCGGCAAACTCTACCAGTGGCGCCGCTATCTTATTTTCGGCGCGGGCGTGACCGCGGCCGCCGCGGCCCTTCTCTATTTCGCAACGCCGGTTTCCGGCTGGATCAGCGCGCTGATTCTCGCGCTCGCGCTTCCCGTCGGCGCGAAAGGCCTTGCCGACCGTTACGGAACGGCTTTCGGCTGGAAGCTGCACACCTTCCGCGACGCCTCGGCGCGTGAAGCTTTCCGTGAAAAACTCACGGCCGCGTGGGGCGTGCGCGAATACCGCAAAAAATTCCACGATCTCCTGGAAAAGAGCGCGGGCAACTGGGACGAGTTTCTCGATCTTCTGCGCCGCCAGCCCACGGGCAGCTTTACCGAATACTTGAACCGCGAACTTGCGGCGCCCGCAGGGCGCGAACGTTTCGAACGTCTCGTGCGCGAGCTCGAAGCGGAATACGTCGAAACTCTCAAGAAAGACCAGCCTGCTTACAAGCCGTACGGCATCACCGTGCAGCCGGACAACAGCCTCGTTCTCGCGCTCAACCTCGACGCGGACGGCAAGCTGCGGCCCGCGACCGACGCGGAAATCGCCTCCGGAAGCGTGCTCGTCGAAGTGATCGCGCCTTCGGACCGCACGGCCGCGCGCATGGCCGTCGAAAGCCGCGGCGACCGTTCCGTCGCCGTGCAGGAAGAAGTCAGCTATTATCACGATCTCTCGGGCATCGATCTTACGGGCGTGCGCGTGGAAGACAATGCGCGCCAGGCCACCAATTACGGCTTCGAAGCCGACGAAATCTGGCAGCACCTTTACGGACGCCGTTCGACCGCGAATGTGCGCAGCGACGAAGCAGCCTGGCATCTCGAGCACGGCACCGCGCTTCCTCCGGGCCTCGAGCTTTCGCGTGATCATTACCTGAGCGGCGGGCCGGTGCGCCACAGCCTCGACACGGTCAGCGCCGCGAAGTTCGTGGACCAGCAGGCCGGAGCGCTCCATCCCGAAGGCAAGTACCGCTGGGTCGTCACTCCTGAAGCGCTTCAAAATGTCGCGTATCAATTCAACAATCCGGTCGTCCGTGAGAGCTTGCTCTTCCGCCAGGGCCGCGGACAGCCCATCCTTGCCAACGTCCAGATCGCGGGCGTGGCCAGCTTCACCGACCTCACGGACAAACTGAATTCCGAGCCCGGCCTTGCCGTGACTTACAGCCGCCGCGCGCTCGAAGTGAACGAAAAGCTTTCCGACCTCGGACTTGTCCGCAACTACGTCGATTACGTTCCCGCGCTGCGCGAAGTGCAGACGACGAAGCTGCAGCCGCTCTCCGGAAAAGTGGACGCGAAGGCGCTTTGGATTTACCAGGCCATTTATGATGAATACCTGATCGACCGCGTGCGCGAACGCGTGACCGCGGCACACACCGAAGCGGCCGCGGCGCAGGTGGTGCGCAACCTCCTGAGCGGGGACTACGATCTCGTGGGCCTCAAGCAGGCTTTCCTCGACCTCGGCTTCCTCACGCCGAACGAAATTTTCGAAATGGAGCTCGAACGTCCCGAAGGCTTCAATCTTTTTCTCAGAAAACTCTGGTACCGCCTGACCGAAAGCGCGGCCGTGGAAACGCTGCCGGCCGGTGTCTCGCAGGTCGTGCACCGCGCGAACATGCCGTTCGAAATCCGCGGCGTGGTGAAGGGCTCGGAAAAAGCGGCGGTCGCTGCCGCGGTTCCGCTGCTCGGAACCGCCAATGCGACGGTCCTCGTGGCCGAGGGCCTGTACCCGGTTTTCCCGCGCGGCACCACGGCGTCCGTCGAAGCGCTCCCGTCGCTCGAACAATTCCAGCAGGCCGGCTTCCGCAACGTGGAAGAAGCCAAGGCCTTTGCGCGCCGCGAAGATTTGATCCGGCCCATCGCGATCCGGTTCGCGAAAGGCATTCTCCAGAATCTTTTGACGGGTGAGGCCGCGGACAGCCCCTTTATCCCGACGGTTTCTCCCGAAGGCGATTTGATCCTGCAGATCCCGCAGGCGCTCCTGCACGGCTCGCGCGTGCCCGCGTGGCTTTCCACGCTTGCCGCGGAAATTTACGGCGACCTTTCCGGCACGGAAGTCGCGGCGCCCCAGGCGGACGCGGTCAACGCGCTGCTCGGCCGCTTCATCGTGCTCGCGGCGCAGGCGTTCCCCGAATGGTTCAAGTACGAAGGCGAAGCGCGCAGCGATTCCGGCGCTTTGAATCCCCGCCTGACGCTGAAGCCCCGCTTTTTCGAAGACAACAAAGGCCTTGCCGCCCTCATCCCGTCGGTGCCGGGCGTGCAGCGCTGGAACGAATTCGCAAAACGCATCGAGAGCGGCGCGCGGCTCGAGCCGCCCGTCCTCCAGCTCGAGCGCAAGAAAGATGAAGCCGACTCGCACGAACAGACGCTGATCCGCCTGGCCGCGCTCATGACGCTGAACCTCCGGCTCCGCACGTGGGACGGCACGAAGCAGAACGTCATTTACCTTCCGGACAACCTTCTTTTCTGGGTGAATTATTTCTGGGACCGGCCGCAGGAAATTTACCGCGCGCTGGAACAGCCCATTTACCGCCCGACGCGCGAGGAGCTGGAATCGGCCCGCGCCATCATCTTCGGCGACTTCCGCTGGGAAGCGCTCGGCATTTTCCACCGCGTCCTGATCTCGCGCGCGCAGTCGATCTTCGGCGCCGAGTGGAAAGAAAAACTCCTTCGCATCCTGAACCCGCGGCAGAATCCGGCGACACCGCTCGTCACTTCCGCCCGCAGCCTGGAAGAAGTCATCCAGGCGTTGAAGGCCTACCGCCTTCTCGGCGAGGAAGAAAAATTCGAAAGCCACGAGTCCCGCGCGCAGCTCGCGCTGGATCTCGACCGCGTTGCCAAGAGCCTGACGGACGCGCGCACCGTGAATTCGCTTTCGCTCGACCGCTCGCAGCCCGGCCCGTTCGATTTCAAGATTGGGGACATGCAGGTGAACGTGGTCGCGCTCAACACGGACGTGATCGGCGACGCGGAAAAAGAAGTCCTCAAGAGCCTGCGCGACAAAGCCAAGCGTTCCGGCGAAGTGGTCGTGTTCACCGTGGAAGGCGGCAAGAACACCCTGATGCGCGCCGACGACGCCCCGAACGTGATCGACCTTTTCGAATTGCTGGCCATGGGCGCGGAAAAAGTGGGCTTTGAATCCGATCCGTTCTTTGATTACATCATCAGCCGCGAACTCGCGCCGAAATGGCTCGGCTCGCAGATGAAGCTGCGCATGCAGCAGGCCCAATGGGCCCGCCAGGCGCGCTGGGCGCCCGAAGGTTATGTGTATCCCCGCTCCGAAGAATACTGGACGTCCGTCGCACAGCAGGCGCTGTACCAGCACGCCGTGGACGTGCGCGCGCCGTACACGCTGCGCATCAAGATCAACGGCCAGGAAGGCCTGATCCAGGGCCAGCTCCCGGGCCTTCTTTTCGAACGGGTCCGCGACCTCGGCGGCATCATCGACGATTTCGATTTCTTCCGCGCGCTCGAAGTTTACCAGAGCCTCGCGCTGCATCCCAAGCGCCCCGCGGGCGGCTCGGTCGACCTCGCGGGCGACATTCGCATCCTGCGCTGGATGCCGTTCATCTCCGAAAATTATCCGTTCATCCGCAGCTTCATGGGCGAAAGCGGCCGCTCGTTCCAGCCGTCGGAATCCGCGAGCGAGCTCGGGCGTTCCGAACCGGTTTACGGCAATCTCGCCATCGACGAAATCACGCGCATGAAAAACCAGACGCGCCTTGCGATCGACGCGGTCATCGGCCGCCTCGCCGCGGTGCAGGACCCGGAAGCTTCGTTCGACGAGCCGGGCAGCACGCGCAACCTGGTGGAACGCGTCCTCGAAAACGCGCGCTGGCATTATCCGTCCCGCGACGTGCGCGACGTGGTGCGCGAAGCGCTCGGTTTCCTGAACTGGAACACGGCGAAAAGCTATGGCTACAACACGCATCCCTCGGAAGTCGTTAACACCCTTTGGCTCAAAGGCCTTCTCGATCTCGAAACCGCGCGCAGCCTGAACCCGGACAATCCGCAGGACCGTTTCTGGGGCGTCGTCAGCGTGCTCAGCGTCATGGCGCGTTCCGAATTACGCGTCGAGGCCCGTGCCTCGACACCGGAACAACCGTCCGGCGCCCGACGCGCCGAACTCCGGCCCGGCGAATACGAAGTTTCTCTGAAGAACGGCCCGGCTTACCGCGTGGTCGGCGTGTACGACCGCGCCCGGCTGAACGAAGTCGTGGGCTCGGCCCCGGCGGGACAAACGGTTTACACTCAGGAAATGCTTCCCGAAAGGCTGCTGCCGGACGCGGCGGAGCTTGCCGCGGCCCGCAACCGCACGCAGTCGCTCGAAGATCTGCGCCGCATGCCTTTTGACCAGCGCCACGTGACCGAAGCCGACGCGGTGAAACTTGCCGGCGACGAATCGCTCGCTTTCTTCCACGCCACCGACCGCCGCCACGAAGCGGGCGAAGTCCTGGCCGGCGTGCTGCTCAGCCAGCTCCAGGGCCGCATGACTTCCGAAGCGCAGAACACGCCGGACATGGGCGTTCAGTTCCGCCTTGCCGCGGATCTTCTTCCTTCTCTTTTCAAAGACATCCGCCGGGACGTCAGCGCCGCTGAACGGCTGCAGCAGGCTGTTGCCCGCATCCCCGGCGTGGAGCTCGAAACTCTCGAAGACAATCAGATCGCCCTTCGCTTCAGCCCGCTCGCGCTTGTCGCGCTGCGCCGTAATCCCACGGTGCAGCCGGTCCTTGCCGCGTACGACGACCGCTATTTGAAGCCCGTGATGGAACAGGCGCTTCCGCCGCACCTGCGCGCTTCCTATGAAAAGGCGAGAGGCGGCCTCAACAAATACAGCGATGATTTCTACCGCGACGTGGAGCTGGCCTGGCGCGCGAAGATCCTGCGCTCGGACCGTCCCGTTACCGCACTGATCGGCTCGAACGTCCGCCTGAACGGCGTGGAATATCAGGTGGCCCGCGGCGCCGCCGCGAACAGCATCCGCCTCACGCCCGCCGAAGGCGAGGCCGTGGAATCCGCCGAAGGCGCCCGGAGCTTCAATGCCGGCGACAAATCTTACCGTTTCGAAATTTCCGGAGACAGCGTCGCGTTCCGCGAAGAAGTCATCGTGGTCGTGGACGCGCACCGCGCCGAACGCGTGGCCGCGCTGCTCTCGCATGACCGCGAGCTGCGTTTCCTTCTCGACCTCGACCGCCACCAGATGCGCGGCTTCTACACGGCCGTCGGCGAATTCAAGAGCTCGCTGCGCTGGGGCTTCAATTATATGTTCACGACCCGCAAGACCCTCGGATTCAAAGTGAAGCACGACCTGGCCTTCCTCGGCCTGCTGACCAACTCGTGGCTGCAGAAAGTCCGCAGCGCGGCCGGAGAAATGGCCCGCGAAGTGCGCAATGTGCGCAAATGGTGGAAGTGGCCCGCGGTCGTCGCGCTCAATCTCGGCTATTTCGCCCTTTATGGCCTTTCGTTCGTGGTCAACGGCGCCGCGCTTCTGGTCACGCTTGCGACGGGCCTGCCGCTTTACCACCGCTCGGCCTACGGTTATCTCACGCAGTTCCTGTACGAAAATCTTCCGCGGCGCGCGGGCTACCGGCTCATGGACCAGGCCGAAGAAACGCGTGAAGACGCGCTCAAGCACCTGGTCGACGAGATCACGACCCGCACGAGCCTGGAAGAACTCGAAGCCTTCTTGCAGCTTTTCGAAGTGATGAACGCGCGCGACGACCGCCTGACGCGCGACGACGACGTTTTTGCCGGCCGCGTGCAGCAGTACGTGAGCGATGCGTGGCGCTACTGGCGCTCCGGCGGCAAGACCGACCAGGTCAACCGCATGACGCTCGTCTACAAACAGGAAATGTTCCGCGAGGCGCTGGAAGTCATCCTCGCCCCGCTTGTTTTTCCCGGCCGTCCGAGCGCGGCTTCGGCCAATGTCGCCGTGGCGCTTTCGCCCGAAGGCATGACCGAACGCAAGGTCCGGACTTTCGGCGACCGCGAAGGCCTCCGCCGCAACGGACGCGACGAAGTGACCGGCCCGGACGGCAAGATCGACGCGTCCCGCGCGACGCCCGGCCCGTCCAACATTATTCTCGGATTCAACCCGCACGCGCCCGAACAGTCCGCGACGCAGGTTCGCACGGCGCTCGAACGCCTGGGCAACGACAAAGACGCGAAGGTCTTCGTCAGCGAAGGCGTGTGGTCGCTCATGAAACTTTCTCCCGCGGAAGAAGCGAAGGTCAAGGCCCTCGCTGAGGAAACGCCGCAGGTCACTTTTGCTTACGAAATCATGGGACAGAATGCCGCCAAGATCGCGGACGCGGGCGAACAGGCCGCTTTCCGCGCCGAACGCGAGGCCTTCCGCCAGTACGAACAGCAGAACATGCTCTCCTCGTCGCTGACGGCCGGGGAAAAGACGAGCCTCTTCTTCCGCAAAATCGCCGTGGCCGTGAAGGCCGGCGTGCTCCGCTATCTCGCCGGAATCACGGTCGCCAATTCCGCGGGCGCGCTCCTCTCGATAGCTTCCTGGTTTGCCGTGCTGGCTTTCGGGCCGCCGCTTGCCACGCTTACTGTGTTGGCTCTGGCCGCCGCGCTGCTCGTCGCGCTTCCGGCATGGTTCCTGGTTCCCGGTTCTTCGATCGCCAAACGCGTTATCACATATCCCATTGGCCTTGTGCTCTGGGCCGTGAATTCCCTGATCTACTGGATTCCATTTGTCGGCGGTTTCCTGAACGCCCTCCTGCATGAAACCGGCCAGCGCATCCTGAACACGGACGAAAAAGATCCGGACCGCAAGAACGGTTTCCTCGACGCGCGTCCTTTCCGCGACGCGGTCGTCAATTCCCATCTCTATAACCAGGCGCGGCTCGAGAACGAATACCGCCAGCGCGGGCTGCTTGGCCTTTACGAGCCTTCGCTCCTGCCCGCGGCGCTCCGAATCGCCGAAGCGCGCGAACATCCGGAAGATGCCGCGCTCTGGGCCACGATCCTCGAAGCGGCCAGCTACGCCGTGGACTACTATAAGAAGACGCTCCGGGGCAACATGCGCACGGTGCACATCGTCGAAGAACGCATCGCGCCGCTCGTCGCATGGCTGATCGAAAACAACGCGGTCGCGGACGCGATCCTTGCCCGCGGCACCCAGTTCGCCATGCCGGGCTCCGAAGAACTGGCGCGCCGCAAGGCATTCGCGCCTCTGCCCGCGGTCGTGATCCGCGCGGCACGCGAAGCCGCGGCCGAAGGCCAGGCCCTTCCTTTCCACCTTTCGGAATTCGCGGCGCTCAGCCCGTTCGAAGCGTCGGTCTTTGATTCGTCGCTCGAAGGCAATGTTTCGCGCGGCACGGAAAAAGACAATGCCTGGCAGCTTGCCCAGATCTATGCCTGGGCCGTCACGCAGTACGCGCGCCAGCGCAGCCAGGAAGCCCTCGGCACGCAGGACACGGCCGCCGCCGAAGCGCGCGCGCGCCGCGAAGTGAAGGCGCTGCTCGATGCCTCCTACAATATCGAACGCATTTTTAAACGTTTCGTCGCCGTGGGCTGGCTTCCGGAAGAAGAAGCCTACAACATCAAATACTGGATGAAAGATGACCAGAAAACCGCGTGGGCCGTCGTCCATCTTTTGTGGCAGTGGTCGCAGGGCCCGGCGGCGCCGGCGCGCGAAGGCGAGCTTCCGGTGTTCGTGAAGACGCAGACCGCCAAATACACGCAGAAGATCAACGAAGGCCGCGACGATCAGACCGTCGCCGAAGTCACGTACTATCTCGTTCCCGAAGGCCTGGAAAAGCAGGCGGCCGCCGCGTTCGAAGCGCAGGGCATCCGTCCGGACTATGTCGAGCAGAACCCCGCGTACCAGGAAGCGTTTCCGGCCGCAGGCTCCTTGCGCGAACTCGACCAGCTCGCCACCGACACGCAGTTCAACAACTGGCCGACTCCCGCGGAGCGCGACGCGTTCCATAACGATCTCGACGCCTACAACCAGGTCCTGCAGCGCCGCGCGCCCATCCTGCGCAACATCGCCGCGGGCTGGATCGGGCTCCTGAGCCGCCAGCCGTTTTCCCAGATCGAAGAAGGCCGCATTCTGACGCCGTTCTCCGCGCCGGAACTTTTGCGCGCCGCGGAGCAGACCCCTTATCTCCAGAGCATTGCCGACGGACTCGACGCGCTGGAACGCGAAGAGCCGGGCGTTCAGTTCCCGGAAATCGCCGCGCCGAACGCGGTGGACGCGCTGAAGGCGCTGATCCGCACGAACCCGCGCGGCTTCCTCGCGATCCTGGACCGCATTTTCCCGGCCGGCACGTTTGAATTCGACGAAGCCCGCCAGCAGCTTGCCATCAGCCCGGACCTCGCGCTGAACGGAAATCTTTTCGAACGCGATGCGCACCTCACGCCTGCGGGCGCGGGCAAGGCCTGGCGCGCGTGGATCGACAACGTCGTGAACGGACGCCAGGGGCTGCCTCAGCCGCTCGCCGCTTTCCATGACCGCGCGTTTTCGCCGGACAAGCATTACGACATGGCCGAATTCCACGGCACCATGTTCTCCGACCTTCTGATCCAGGAAATCCACCACCGCAGGGCCGCAAGCCCCGACGCGCCGGTGAAGCTGACCGTCGTCATGAGCGCGCGCGCCGGCGGTTACAGCCAGTGGCAGGTGCACGGCAATCCCAAGCAGATGGAACGTTTCAAGGCGGCCAAGCACGCTTACGTCCCGAACGGCCTTTACATCCAGGAAGACAAATCCGAACGCATCAAGCGCGCGCCCACGTGGTTCGAGCGCCACTTCAGCCGTGCCGAGTTACGTACGGCACCGGAAGCGCCGCATACCATCGCCGCGCGCAACCCCGAGACGCCGGTTCGGCCGGAACTGCGCACGGCCCGCGGCATCATGCCGTGGAGCAAAGTCGCCGGAGTTCCCGGCCCGTCGCGCATGGAAACCTGGGGCTACAGCTGGAAAAAGAGAAGCAACCCGCAATACCTCCCGAGCATCAGCGGACTTTCCGCGGGCGACCTGCGCGGCAAGACCGTGCTGGTGCGCATCGGCGCCGACGTTCCGCTCGATGAAAATACCGGACGCATCCTGAACAACAAGCGCGTGCGCGCTTCGCTCGACACGATCCAGTACCTGATCGACCGCGGCGCCACCGTCGTCATCCTGAACCACATCGGACGCCCCGGCGGACGCGCGGACGCGAAGCTTTCCAACCGCGTCGTGGCGCAGGAAATCGACAAGCTCCTGAAAGAAGCCTATGCCGGCCGCACCGCGCCGCGCGTGAACTTCCTCGAAGGCAGCGTGAACGGCAACGGCGTGCAGGTGGACCGCTCGAAGATCGTGGCCGGGGCCGTGAACGTGCTCGAAAACACGCGTTTCGGCCCGGACGAAAACAATTCCCGCTTTTTTGCAAGCCAGATGGCCGCGCTCGGCGACATGTACGTGAACGACGCGCCCAGCGTCGCGCACCGCGACCAGTCTTCCACGACCGGCCAGATTCTCCAGGGCCGCGGCGCGCCGTACGTCGGCCTTTCCATGGAACGCGAAGTGAAGGCGCTTCAGGAAGTGACGCCCGACTTCGTGCTCTCCGGCGGCGCGAAAGTTTCCGACAAAGCGAAAGTCCTCATGAAGATCGTCGAGCGCCTGCCGCAGGGCGGACGCATGACGCTCGGCGGCGCCATGGCCTATACGTTCATGGCCGCGCTCGGCCGCAAGGTCGGCAATTCGCTCGTGGAATCCGGCCAGGAAGCGGTTGTGAAGGAAATCGTGGCCGCGGCGAAAGCCAAAGGCATTTCTGAAAACGACCTGCTCCCGCTCGACCACGTGATCGTGGACAATTTCGATAAGCCCACGCAGGTAAAGGTCGTCGAAGGCGACATCCCGGACGGCTGGGTCGGCGTCGGCATCGGTCCCAAGACCGTCGCGCGTAATGCGGCGTGGGCCAAGAGCTCGAAAAATATTTTCTGGAACGGCCCGATGGGCGTGTTCGAACGGTTTGAAAACGACGGGTCGCTGGCCATGGCCGCGGCCCTTGCCGAAGCCACCAAGGCCGGCGTGAAGACTTTTATCGGCGGCGGGGAGACGGCAACCGTCGCCGAACTTTATGAAGAGAAGAACAAGGCGCAGAACCAGTTCACGTACGTGTTCCTGGGCGGCGGCGCCACGCTCGAGCATCTCGAAGGTTCGGTGTGGCCGGTGCGCCGCGCGATCGACGACTGGTGGTACGGCCGGCTCGCGGAACAGAAAGCCGCGAAGAAAGAATCGCAGCACACGCCTTTCGCGCTTGAAATGCCGAAGCGCGCGTTTTACTGGGGCCTGAACGGTCCCGGCCCGACCGGCGGCGAAGCCTTCAAGGCCGGTTTTGCCAGCGTGGAAGAAGACGAATTCTTCCAGGCGATCTACGACGGCGTGGTGGACCAGCGTGCCGACATCGCGATCCTGAAAGTCATCAACGGCGTCAGCGAGCTCGACCGCTTCGGCGCGGAAAAGGGCGCGGAAGCTTTTGCCCGCCGCCTCATGAAACATTCCATCCACGGCCGCTTCCGTTCGCACGGCCGCAGCGTCAAGGCGACCTACGGCATGGAAGGCACGCAGCCTTTCATCAAGATCGGGGTCGAAGTGGCCCGCGGCCAGGTCAAGTGGTCCGAGCCGATTTATCTCTTCAACCAGCGCGGCGACGACCGCACGTTCGACTGGGGCCGCAATTGGGGCAAGCACGGCGGCGTGAAAGTCGTGTTCGACGCGTCCGGCAGCGGCAAGAACGACACGGACCTCGTGAAATTCCTCGACCGTTCCGTCGTCGAGCGTTTTTACCCGCATCTTTTGAAAGAAGCGCGCACGGAACAGAACCCGCGCGGCGCGAAGCGCGTCGTCTACGCCACGGGCTCCAACGTCCCGATGGTCATGATCGGCGTCAACCACGAGATCCTCGAAGAGCATCCCGAAAACAAGATGAGCTCGAATGCGAGCTGCACCACGAACTGCCTCGGCCCTGTCGCGAAGACCGCGGTCGAGCGCGTGGGCGTGCACCGCGCCATCATGGGCACCACGCATCCTTATACGAACGACCAAAAGCCGCAGGACCTCGGCCATGACGACGCCGAGAGAGGCCGCGGCGCAATGGCTAATACGCTGCGCTCGAAAACCGGCGCGGCGGCTAACATCGGCGAAATTATTGCAGACCTGGCAAAGAAGTTCGATGGCCAGGCGCTCCGGGTTCCCGTGGCCGACGGCTCGCTCGCCTACATGGTCATGGTCGTTCCCGGAAAATGGACGGTCGACGAGATCAACGGTGTGATCCGCGCGGCTTCCGAAACCGATATGCGCGGCATCATCGAATACCGCGACGAAGACATTGTTTCGCAGGACATCATCAACAGCACGGCATCCGCCATCTTCCAGCCGAACAAGACGAAAGTCATTCAGCTTGCCGACGGCACCACGATGGTGAAGTTCGGCGCGATCTGGTACGACAACGAAACCGGTTTCTCCACGCGTTCGCTCGATCACGTGATCCAGGCCGCGCTCGTCGAAGAAAAAGTCGAAGACGGCCGCCTTGTCATTCCCGCGGGCGCGGTCGTGGCGCCGGTCGCCAAGAAAGAAAAGAAGAAAAAAGGCGGGGCCGCTCCCAAGGTTGAAGCCGCGGCGCCTTCCAAGCTTCCGAAACTCGAACTTCCCGTGCCGTCGAAGACGCGGCGTGTCGCGATCAGCGGCGCCAAGAATCCGACGACGCGCGCGCTTGTCCGCCGGCTTCTGACCGGCGACGCCAAGGCCGAACTTTTTGCCGTGAGCGGCATCTCGGGCGTGCTCGCGGGCGACGCTTCCGCTCCCGACGCTAAGCGCCAGGCGGCTCTGATTGCCGCGCAGGAATTCGCGCATTATCTCCGCCATGATTCCAATTCCGCCAAATACATGCTGTTCCCGGCCGAAGGCCAGGGCTCGATCAAGGCCGTCGAAGGCGGGCTGCAGAACGGCCAGTACGTGCCGGGCGGCCGCGGCTACAACTTCGTGATCGTGACGCTCAAGAAGGGCGAAAGGACCGAAGAAAAACCCATTCTTGTTCTCGACGGCGCGAAACCCATGTGGGGCGCGTTCCAGGTCGAGTCTGTTTATGAAACCGCCGGACAAAAGAAACAGTCCGAGCTCGAAACCCATCTTACGAACGGCGCGAAGCGCGTGATCTATGTCGGCCACGTGGACCGCGGTGCGGTCGACGCCAAGCCCGTGGAATTCGGCGTGAACCACACTTCGCTTACCGCTTCCGACCGCATCGTGTCCAGCCCGCATTACGTGACGAGCGCGGCGGCGCCGGTCATCAAGGTCCTCAAAGACAAATTCAAGGCGCTCGGCATCATGATCGACGGCACGCTGCAGCTCGACGAACTCGACAGCCATCAGGAAGTGGCGCGCGAGCGTTCGGCACGCCTGAACATCATGCCCAAGGAAGTCGCCGCGATCGGCGAGCTGCGCAAACTCGTTCCCGGCATCGGAATCGACGGCAGCATGACGAAAGTTCCGGACCAGAATGCGTCGGTCATCATCATCGACGCCGTCTTTTCCGCGGATGCGAACGTTACGGCCGACGACATCAACAAAGCCCTCACCGAAGCCGCGGGCACGTCCTTCAACGGCGTGGTGCAGATCATCACGCCCGGCGAGCTCGGCGAATTGGACCAGAAGCTTGTTTCCTCAGATTTCCGCGACAACGCGAATGTCGCGAACATCAATCCTTTGCAGACCATGGTGGTCGACGGCCGCATGGTGAAAGTCATGATCTGGGTGGACGGCACGGAAGCGTCGGTGACGAACGCCGTGAACGTGGACCAGGCCATGGCCTATCAGGCCGAGCATCCGGAAAGTTACAAAGCCGCGGCTCCCGTGGCCGCTGCCGCGCCCCGCGCTGCGACGGGCCGCAAACTCGAATTCCCGGTTTCGGAAGAGACCCGCAGCCGCTACCTGAACGGCGCGACCGGCGAACGCCGCGCGATTTCGGCGGTGCTGGGAGCGGAAGGCAAAGGCAGAGTGCTCGCGTTCGACCAGGACAACTCGATCGCGGAAATGTCGATCGATTCGCTCGATTACGTCTGGTACATCCAGCGCGGCACGAATGCGAAAGTGACAAAGGCCGAATACGAAGCCGACCGCAAAAATGCCGAAGCGTCCCGCACGATCGACCGCGTGCTGAAAAAGTGGGGCGAATTGTCGGCGGACGAACAGCGCATCGCCAAGGAATGGCAGTACCGCACCAAACGCAACCTCGCGAAGTATTCCGCGCGTCCTGACGTGGCGGGCCCCGCGCTTGCGACCGGCGTTCTTACGAATGCTCCGGACGGCGCTCTTCAGCTTTTGCTGGAAGAAGGCCAGATCCTCGCGGGCAAGACCGGCCTCATCGGCCGCATCGAACTCTCTTATGCTCCGGCCCCGGCCGAAATCGAACCTGTCCTCCTCGCGGATGAGAACGGCTCGCTCGACTGGCTGCCTCGCATGAAAAATGCCGAAGGCCAGTATGTGCGCAAAGTGGTGGATCCGAAGACGACGAAGTTCGCGGTGAAAGACAATCAGTGGGTGACGGAAGTGGTCACCAATCCCAAAGACGCGTCGCCGGACCTCGGCAGCTGGGAAGCGGTGGACGCGGCCGTGCGCAATTTCAAGCGCATGGGCGTCGACGCCATTAAGCTCCTTGTTTATACGAAGCCGGGCGATGCGAAATTCATGGCCGCTCAGGAAAAGTTCCTCGAGCACATGAAGCGCGCGGTGGCTTACTACGACATGTTCCTGATGCTGGAAGAATTGATCGACGGCGACGGGCTCGGATTGAAATTCAAAGAGAACCCGAAAGCGACCAAGGCCGAAAACAAACAGGCCAAGCGTGAATTCCTGCTCGCGACCAACGACAAAAAGGCGAAAGCCGTTATCGATTCCGTCCGCTTCATCCAGCCTTACGCGGGCATCCTGAAACTCGAATATCCGGGCGACGGCGACATCATCGCGGCTCCGGGCGACGAGAAGAAGCTGACCGCTTGGCTCGAAAAACTCGAAGAAGCGCAGGCGGGCGAAAGCCGTTACGAATCCTTCATGCGCCAGTTGGAAGCGCAAAAGGCGAACTTCCAGCGCGAGACCTACGAAATGTTGAAAGTCACGGCCGGACACCTGCGCCAGCTGAATCAGGCCACCGGCGGCAAGCCGTGGCTCCTTCTCTCCGCCGGCAAAGACTTCGGCGACGTTTTCAAACCTGAAATTATCTTAGCGATGTACGTCGGCGAAGCGTCCGGTTACATGGTCGGCCGCGCGTTCTGGAAAGACGTGCGCGATCCGAAGAACGTGACCGAAGCGGCGCAGGAAAAATTCCTCGCGGACGAAACCGAAAACGGCATGGCCGGGCGCATGATCTGGACCAACCGCATGGTTGATAAGTTCGCGGTGTCCTTCTGGGACCGCCTGGGCATTACCGCCGAAGACCGCGCCGAAGCGGCCCTTCAGCAGGCCAACAATTACGCTTCGCCGGTGCCTCAGCGCACGGCCGCGCGCCTCAACGATACACAGACGCTTCCTCCGGCGCCCAAGCGCGGCGGCGGACGCGACCTGGATTTCCGTGTTTCCCCGGATACCCGCGGCCGCTACCTCAACGGTTACAGCGGCGAGCGCCGCGCGATTTCGGCCGTGCTCGGTCCGGACGGCAAAGGTAAGGTTCTCGCGTTCGACCAGGACAACTCGATCGCGGAAATGTCGATCGACTCGCTGGATTACGTCTGGTACGTTCGCCGCACCGACGGCGCGAAAGTCACGAAAGGCGAATACGAAGCCGACCGCAAGCAGCCCGAAGCTGCGCGCACGATTGACCGCGTGCTGAAGAAGTGGGGCGAATTGAACGGGGAAGAACAGCGCATCGCCAAGGAATGGCAGTACCGCACCAAACGCAACCTCGCGAAGTATTCCGCGCGCACGGGAACGGACAAGCCCGCGCTCGCGACCGGCGTTCTCACGAATGCTCCGGACGGCGCCTTGCAGCTGTTGCTGCAGGAAGGCCAGATTCTCGCGGGCAAGACCGGCCTCATCGGCCGTATCGAACTTTCTTATGCTCCGGCCCCGGCCGAAATCGAGCCCGTGCTGATCGCTGACCAGAACGGTTCGCTCGACTGGCTGCCGCGCATGAAAAATGCCGAAGGCCAGTACGTGCGCAAAGTGGTGGATCCGAAGACGACGAAGTTCGCGGTGAAAGACAACCAGTGGGTGACGGAAGTGGTCACCAATCCCAAAGACGCGTCGCCGGACCTCGGCAGCTGGGAAGCGGTGGACGCGGCCGTGCGCAATTTCAAGCGCATGGGTGTGGACGCGATCAAATTGTTGACCTACACGAAGCCGGGCGATGCGAAGTTCATGGCCGCGCAGCAGCAATTCCTCGAGCACATGAAGCGCGCCGTGGCGTACTACGACATGTTCCTGATGCTCGAAGAGCTGATCGACGGCGACGGGCTTGGGTTGAAGTTTAAAGAAGATCCGAAAAAGACGAAAGCCGAGAACAAACAGGCCAAGCGCGAATTCCTCCTGGCCACGAATGATAAGAAAGCCCAGGCGGTCATTGATTCGGTCCGCTTCATCCAGCCTTACGCGGGCATCCTGAAACTTGAATATCCGGGCGACGGCGACATCATCGCGGCCCCGGGCGACGAAAAGAAGCTGACGGCATGGCTCGAGAACCTGCAGGAAGCCCAGGAAGGCGAGAGCCGTTACGAAGCTTTCCTGCGCCAGTTGGAAGCGAAGAAGTCCGACTTCCAGCCGGACACCTACAAAATGTTGAAAGTCACGGCCGATCACCTGCGCCAGTTGAATCAGGCCACCGGCGGCAAGCCGTGGCTCCTGCTCTCCGCCGGCAAAGACTTCGGCGACGTTTTTAAACCTGAAATTATTTTGGCCATGTACGTCGGCGAAGCGTCGGGTTACATGGTCGGCCGCGCGTTCTGGAAAGACGTGCGCGATCCGAAGAACGTGACCGAAGCGGCGCAGGAAAAATTCCTCGCGGACGAAACCGAAAACGGCATGGCCGGACGCATGATCTGGACCAACCGCATGGTCGACAAGTTCGCGGTGTCCTTCTGGGACCGCCTTAACATCAGCGCGCAGGACCGCGCGGCCGCGGCGCTTGCCGAAGCCAACGATTACAGCTTTCCGTACGGAGTCGAAACCGCGGACCGCGGCAAGATCCAGGTCGCCGAAACTCCGAAGGACCGCATGGCGCCCGTTGTCACGCGCGTGGGCGTTGCCGGACTCGGCTTCCGCATGAACCAAAAATCGGAACTCCGCGCCAGCACCGATGTGCTGGCACTGGAAGAGCAGTTCGGTTCTGGAAGAACCGAACTCCGGACCACCGAAGACGACTTTGCGACTTACGACGCGCCGACCACGAACCACGGCCCGAACTTCGTGCGCCGCTTCGGCGAAATGGAACCCGTGCTGCCGCAGGCGGAGCGCAAAGCGCTGACGCCCGTGAAGCGCAACGAAATCGCTTACGCCGCGCATCGCGCCGTGTACCGCGATGACCGCCACTTCCAGACGGCCCAGGACAACCGCCAGAGCCACGACATCACGTATTTCGATCCCGAAACCTACACGCTCGGCCACGCGCACAAAGGCGTGGAGCGCACCGGCTACACGCTGACCGGCGAAATTTACCAGGTCTATCAGATCGGCCAGGAAGCCATCGGCGAAACGACGGACGGCAAGTACGTCATGTGGTTCCAGCACTTCAAGCCTGTCCTCAACGCGCGCGGCGAAATCGTCGGCGTCGAAGACGTCACGGTCGTTCCCGCGAAAGTCGGCGAATTTTATTCCGTGCCCGCCGGCTACGCGCACCAGACCTTCAACCCGAACAAAGTCCGCGCGGCGACAGCCAACTGGAATTCCATGGACGCGGGCGCCGACTACGAACCCATCCGCCAGATTCACGGCTTCCCGTTCTATCCCGTGTTCAAGGACGGCAAGCTCGATCACTGGGTGCCGAACCCCGACTATATCAAGAAGGGGATCAAGCTGCCGGCCGCGCCGAAAGTCCTTTATCCGAATCCGAAACTTGCCGAGCTCGGGCTCGCGCGCAACGAACCCATTTACTGGGTGGTCGAAAACGATTACCAGTTCCGCCGCCTGGCCAGCTTCATTAATCATCCGACCGCGGACGACAAGGCCATCCAGGCGCGCGCGCTCATTTCCGAAGCCGAATACCTCGCGCTGACCTCGAAAAAACCCGTGGCTGTCGAAGCCCCGGCGGCCAAGCCCGTGAAGACCGTGGCGGGCGCTCCCGAAGTCACGTTCCGCGCCCTCGAGCCCTGGAAAGAAGCCGAATCCACCGCTTCCGGAACCGGTGCCTCGGCCCGCGTGGCTTATGCCGCGCCGCTCATTTCCGGCTACGGGCCGTGGAGCTGGTACAAAGCTGAAAATCTTGCGGCCGTCGAAACCGCGGGACGCACCGCGCAGGAAGTGGCCGGCGACATCCGCCAGGCGATCGCGCAGAGCAAGACGCCGGTCCTCGTGTTCGGCGGCGATTATTACGCGTTCCAGAACACGTTCGGCGGATTGAAAACGCTGCTCACGTCCAAAGAACAGGGCAAGCTCGTGATTTCGTTCGAGTCTCAGGAAGCGCGCAGCGACAACACGCAGCGCGATTACCGCAGCATGATCACGCGCAACGTGCTCCCTTCGATTTCCTCGAGCTGGATTATTTTCCACCGCACGGATGCGGCGGCTGCCGCGGCCGCGGCGCCGGTCACGACGTCCGGTCTTCCGGATTCCTGGCAGTCGGGCCTCAAGCAGGCGCTGCTCAACCTTGCCATGGTCGAACGCGACGGCACGGGCGAGGATTTCCCGCAGGCCCTGGATTTCGTGGTGAGCGATCTAAAACGTTATCCCCGCGCGCTCGGGCTTGTGCAGCAGGAACTGATTTCTTATTTGAAACGCGACGAGCTTTCGCTGCGCCGTCCCGCGGCCGGCCTTCTGGCCGCCCTGCAGGAAGCGGGCGTCACGCTCGAACCCGCCGCCGTCGAAGCGCTGAAGCAGGCGTTCAGCCGTGAAAAAGACGCGTCCAATCTCCTGATTCTCGCGGGCGTTCTCTCCCGCGCCGGACAGGCCGCATGGCTCGGCGCTCAGACCCGCGACGCGCTTGCCAAACGCAAGACCCTTTCCGAACCCGTTGTTCTCGCGCATCTCGCCGTTGCCGCGCATCTGCCTAAAGGCCGCGTGGACCTGCGGCGCGAACTGGAAGACGCGGTGCGTACCGGCTCGAGCGATGCCGTCGTGTTCGCGGCATGGACCGCCCTTGAAAACCAGACCGCGGCCGCGGACTATTCCCGGCTCAGCGCCGACCTGAAAACGCGCGGCGACCAGGCGCGTCTTGCGCTGCTCGGACAGATGAAACTGCCCGGCTCCGCTTATTTTACGGAAGCCGCGGGCGTCAAAGTTTTCCGCACGGGCCAGAAGGTCCGTCCCGCGGGAACTCTCGAAAACAGTCTCGGCCTTTTCGCGGCTTCGGATGCCGGCGCGGCCGCCGCGGCGGAATTCCTCGCGAACCTGAAAGACAAAGAAACGATCAAGCGCGTCAAAGACGCGGCGGACGAAGCCGCGGCCGATGAAATCGGCACGCGCCTCGACCTCATCGCGGACCTTCTCGCCACGGTGCTCATCGGCGAAGGCGGCCTGGACGAAGTCCGGACGCTCGGCGAAGGCAGCAAGGCCGGCGGCGCGCACCGCACGTTCGCGCAGTTTGCGATCAACACTCTGAGGGCCGGCATCGCGGTCGACCCTGTCGAACTCACCGAAGGCCTGCGGCTTGATGCGACGAAAGGCTCCACGGCCGTTCTCATGCTGGCCGAAGAAGGCACGGTGGCGAAGCTTCCCGAAAGCGACGTCACGTACATGGCTGAACTTCACGCCCGGGCCGGAGCGCGCATCGACATTACGAAGTCGGTCGCCGAAAACCTGAAAGAGATCGCGGGCACGAAGAAAATTTCCGACGTGAAGATCGCGCAGCTTTTCCGTCCGCGCCACGACAGCGTCGTGCGCCAGCTCATCCAGGCAGGCATCAAGGCGGCTTATAAAAATGAAAGCGGCCTGTGGGTGCCGAGCACGGAATGGAAAGATAATTTCGAAACGCATTTCCAGAAATTCCTCGCTTACGCGAAGACGCAGATCGACGGGCCGGACGGCACGTTCGGCGTGACGGGCGAGTCCGCTACCTATAATAATATGAAGTTCTTCAAGAATGGCACGGTCGGCGCGGTGCGCGCGCTGGGCGAAGGCCTGGTCGACGCGGTTTACGAAGCCGCGGCCCCGGCCGAAGCCACGGTGCAGGCGGGCATGGCCAAGGCCTACGGGCTTGCCAGCTCCATGCGGCTTGTCCCCGGGGACACCAAAGACATGCTGAATGCCGACAAAAGCCTGATTACCGCCGACAAATGGCGCGAGCTCGCGGCTTACGGCATCACGTCTGAAAATTACGATGACCAGGTGTGGACGCATTATCCGGACGGCAATTATGCCTCCAAACCCGCCGGCGCGGACCGGGAGCTGGTCAAGGGATTCAACTTCGTCGTCCACATCACTTCACTCAAAGACGATGCGTGGGACGCTTCCGTGAAAGGTTTCGACGTGGACCGCCAGAACGGCACGGCCCGCGTTTACCACAACGTGATCGGCGGCTCCGGCCTCACGCAGACGCTCACGATCGATTACCGCACGAAGCTCGCTTCGCCCGACACCTACGATCAGGCCGCGGCGCTCATCGCGCTCGGCAACGGCACGTCGCGCCGCGAATACCTCGATTTTGCCTCGGGCATGCTGCGCGGCATCAATACAAACGAAGCGCGCGCGCTCGAACAGGTGGTCATTGCCAAGAAGCTCGTTGTTTCGCCGGAGAAAGAACAGATCGCGGACGCGAAGAAGGACGCCGTGGCCGCGCTCGAAAAAGCGCGCCAGCTCGATCCGTCGGACCGGTCCGGCATGATCGCGACGCTCTTACAGCTCATCAACCGCCTGGCGCCCGAACAGCCGCGCCGGCTCAACATCCGTTACGAGGGCGGAACGCCCAAACAGGAATTGCGCCTGGCCGGTGACGTGGACCGCGCCGCGCTTGCCGCGCGCACGCGCGTGATCGCGGGCAATTGGAAGCAGGGCGTCCTGGACGGATTCATCGCCGGACGGAACGCCGCCGCGATCGTGGAAAAAGTCGCGGGCTTTAACGACATGGGGCCGCTCGAAGTCGTCATTCTTCCCACGGACAAACACGCGGGCATCGTCCGCGACGCCATTGCCAAGGCCGGGGCCGAAAACCTGATCCAGACGGGCCTGCAGAACCTGACGCCGGAAACGGCGTCCGCGGCTCAAGCCGGAGACTGGGTGATCCTCGGCCATTCGCTGCAGCGCCGCGGCACGCCGGCCGAAACCAGCCAGACCGTGCGCGCGAAAGTCCAGGACGCGCTCGAGAAAGGCCTGAAACCCATCGTGGTGGTGGGCGAGATTCTCAGCGAACGCCAGGCCGGCGACGAATTCAATGTGGTGCGCGAGCAGGTCACGCAAAGCCTTGAAGGCCTCACGCCCGAACAGATGGCGCAGGTCACGCTGGCCTATGAACCCGTATGGGCCGTGGGCACGACCCAGGACGCCACGCCCGAGCAGGCCGAGGCCATGGCCCGCTTCATCCGCTCGATCATTTTCGAAACCTACGGCTTCAACATGGCCGCCGGGGTCCGCATCCTTTACGGCGGCAATGCGAACAAAGGCAATGCGGCTGCGCTGATCCGCCAGCGGAACATCGACGGCTTCCTGCTGGGCCGCGCTTCGCTGACGCCGGAAGATTTCACGGCGGTCGCTGAGGTCACAGGCAAGACGCCGCGCGCGGAACTCCGTGCCGCGGAAACGGAAACTCCCGCCGTCGAAAAGCCCCGTACCGAACTGCGGTCGGAACCCAAAATCGAAATGACGCGCGAAGCCGCGGCTCCTTCCAGCGGCCTTGTCGTGAAAAAAGCGCCGGCCACTGAAGACCTGCGCAACGACGAAGAAGTTTTTTACACGCGCCTGAGCCAGAGGTACCGCATCCAGCAGGCCATCGAAAAATTAAAGCTCGTCGAGAAGGCCGCGGACACGGCGCAGGATTCGGCGAAGGCCGCAACCGCCCGGCGGCTTCAGAGAGATCTCGAACCCAAGTCCACGACCGCTCACGGCGAATTCATGCTGCTTCCTTCGGACGAGACTTTGAAAGAATCGCGCGACTTCCTCAAGATGCACAAGGCGGATTACGAAACCGCCGCCATGCCGTACTGGACGGACGTGCAGAATGTCCCGCAGGCCATCAAAGACAAGGTCCGTGAGTTTTTCCCGCTGGACCTCGAAACGCGGCGCAACCTGGGCCTCGCGACGGGCGATCCGGCCAACAAGACGGGCAGCGAACGCCGCGAACCGCAGACGTTCAAAGAACAGCTCGCCGTGCTGCTCAGTTACGACATCGTCCGCTTCCAGATCGACGACATCGGAGAAGCGCACGAAGGGTTCATCAAGGACGAGGCCGAAGCGCACTCCAGCCGCAACGTGGAAATGCCGGAGATCGCCCGCAAGGTGGACGGCGCGGTCGAGTTGAGAAAAGGCTACCTGTACCCGCGCTTCAAGGACCAGGACAATCCCATGGGCGTCATGAGCTTCCTCACGCTCGAACAGGTCGACGGAAAATACACGGCCATCATCCATATCTCCAAAAAACTGTGGGACGAGCTCCAGCCCGGGGACGGCCAGGCGTGGGAGGCGAAGAGCCTTCACATGCTGACGCAGATCGTCATCCACGAAGCCATCGAAAGCTTCATGGGCGCGCTCGCGCAGATGACCAAGCACCGCTTTGCCGGCATGCTCGAACTTTTCCTGGCCAGCCCGGAGGCGCGCAGGCAGGGTGTCAGCGACGTGAACCTGTGGTTCATCGAAAACGGAACGAAGGAATACCTGAAGCACCTGGACGAAAGCTACCAGCTCCACAAGGATCCGACGCTCGGTAATTTCTACCGCCGTTTCCGCGAGGAAGCGCACAAAAAAGGCTTCCGCATGGGCTCGACCCGGCTCGAAACGCCGTGGCAGCCGCGCGTGGGCGGCAATTACGCGGTCAACCGCGCCATGGGCGTGGCGCCGCTCACTTCCGACCAGCGCGAATGGCTCGACAACAAGTACGTGAACATCGCGGAAACCAGCAAGCGCGTCGAGGAAGTGCCGGCCGAAGTCGTCCATCACATTGCCGTCAACCAGATCGGGAACATGTTCACGCCGCCGCCGTACAAGAAATTCGGCGCCGACCATCAGAGCAACGGACTTCTCGAATTCATCGACCCTGACTTCAAGGTCGCGGGACACGAAAAGCCGGCCAAGGTCATCATGGACGCGGTCAAGTCCCACGAGAAACTCGTCTTCGTCGTCGATGATCTCGGCGACAAATATTTCTACGATCTCCCCGAGACGCAGGGCGACCGCAATCCCGGCATCCTCTTCTTCCTGGCCCAGAAGCGGGACGCGCTCGGCACGCCCAAAGGCCCCATCGAAATCCACCTGACGCGCGCGACGTGGAACAAGGTGTGGGCAAACTGGCACCCACAGACCGATCTGCCGGAAGAGAAGCGCGAAGAGGCGCCGGTCGACCGGCCCGCGTTCCTCGCCCAGACTCTGATTTATTCGTACATGCAGAATTTCCTGCCGCCCGACATCGAAGGCCTGAACCGCGATTCGTGGGCCAACCTGAACGCGCTCCATTTCGGTTCCCGCCGCGCCCGCTTCGAGTGGATCAACGACCTGAAGCTTTTCGTGCTCGACGTCGCCGCCGAAGCCAAGAACGTCAGCTATTTCTACGACGTGCTGTGGAACTACGACATGATGCGCGACACGCAGGGCAATTCGCGCCGCGCCTTCTTCGACGCGATGAACAAGATCTACAAGCAGAGCGGCAACAGCCTGGACCTTTTCATCGACGCCATCGCGTCGGAAAAAGATCTCGTGATGTTCTACGCGTACCTTTTCGAAGAGCATTTCGGCCACGTGCCGCTCGACCGCCGCCTCCATGCCGTGGCCGAGGAACTGGAAAAGGCCGCCTGGTACCAGCACGGCGACGTCAGGACCATCCGCAACCGCGTGGTCGCGCGTCACCTGGATCCGGCCAACAACACGATTCTTTTCAAGGAAGAACTGGAAGTCCTGGACAACGACGGCAAGCCCATTCCGCTGGGCAGCGA
>DATJFP010000050.1 GCA_035495615.1 Verrucomicrobiia bacterium
CTGGTGACGGCGAGATTGATAATTGGGCTCGCCTTAATCACGGTGAAGCCCAGAAGCATGGCTTCACCTCTTGACGGCGAGATTGATAATTGGGCTCGCCTTAATCACGGTGAAGCCCAGAAGCATGGCTTCACCTCTTGACGGCGAGATTGATAATTGGGCTCGCCGTCTGTCTAAGCCACTTTCCGCTGGTTTTTCTGCGATTTTTCCCGGTAAAGCCGATCGTCCGCCTCCACAAGCATGCGCTCGAGCGACAAACGCTGTCCCGCGCGCAGCCGAGAAACGCCGACGCTGAACGTGAGCGGTTCTCCGTGCGCGGGAAGAAACGTCTGCTCCGCGGCGCGGTGCAGCGAGTCGCGCAGACGGCCGTGATCCAGATCGCTTTCGACCAGCATCGCGGCCGCGAATTCGTCTCCGCCGATCCGCGCGACCACGTCAGAACCGCGCAGCCGGGCTTTCAGGATGCGGGCGCTTTCGATCAGCGCCTTGTCCCCCACCGCGTGGCCGAGGCGGTCGTTGATTTTTTTCAAGTCGTTCACGTCGGCCAGCAGCACGAGAAAATCTTTCTTCTGCCGCTCGCAGATCCGTGACAGCTGCCGCGCAAAAAGATAAAAGCCCCTGCGGTTCAGAAGGCCCGTCAATTCGTCGGTGAACGCCAGGTGTTTCAACTTCTGCCGCACCTTGCGCGACAGGCTTGCATCCCTTGCCACGACATAGACCTCGCCCTGAGCCAGTTCCGGACGCGCCTTCCACGAAATCCATTTATAAGTTCCCTTCTTGCTCCGGAAACGGTTTTCGAAAACGACGTCGCCGACGCCCCGCAGGACCCTCAGGCATTTCTTTTTGAGCGCAAATTCGTCGTCCGGGGCCACGTAGTCGAAAACCGACCGGCCCTGCAAGTCGCCTTGCTTGTATCCCAGGGTTTTTTCGAAGGCGGGGTTAATCTTGAGAAGCTTGCCGTCCGTTCCCACGATGCACAAAAGATCCGGAGCAAGGTCGAAAAAACGCCGGGCTTCGTCCCGGCCGGAGAAAGCCCCGCTTGCCGTGGAAAGGTCACGCGCGGTTTCTTTCATGGCTGCCTGCCGGCGGCCCCCGGAGCTGCGGACACCTGAGGTCCAAACTTCATGCGACGCGTCCCAATCCCGGCAAAGGTATTTTGGGGGAACCGGCGCGGGGCGCCTCGATATGCTTCACGAGAATCTGCTCGAGCGTCATCTTGCCGTAGATGAGCGATAGCGCGTCGAGCCAGGGGGCGGCATTTTCCGTTTCCCACAGGATGAGAACGTCATCGAAGATGTCGCCGAAGCCTTTCAGGCCGGGCAGGGCTTCAAGCAGCTGCTGCTCCCACAGCACCAGGAAAATTTTGCCTTCGTATTTCTGGTCGCGGAGGTAGTTTCCGGTATTGAGGTCGAAATAAGACTGGTCCATCAGGATGAAGGAGCATTCGTGACGCCGGAAAATAAAATCTTCCGCCGCGATCCCCTTCGCCGCCAGGACGTCTTTGAGCCGGAAATAGAGTTCGCCTTCGTGAATGAGGAGCAAGGCCTTCTGCCGCTTGTCCACTTGAGCGGCCTCCGCGTCTTCCGGGCCTTCTTCCGAGCCGACTTCCCGGGGTGCTGAGAATTCAGGTTCGTGCATCCTAGCCTCCGTTTCTGGGACCCATTATGAAAAAAAATAAAAGAACCTCCCATCGGGGCTTACCCTTTTCGCAGGGAAGCGTGCGTGGCATTCCCTTGTCGGAAAAATCCTGACCCGCAAAGAAGCATTGCGAGGATGCCGTCCCGCCAAACCCCGGGTAGAATGGCCGCCATGCAAAGACGGACTCTTTTATCTTTTTTCGCTGCGGTTTTATTTTTCGCGCCCTGCGCCGCGGCGCAGGACTGCTGGCTCGCACCCAAGCCCGTGGGACGGGCCGACGGCGCGGATGCCGCCAATGCCATGGGCGCGCGGAACGCGCAGCACTGCTGGGACCAGACGTCCGCGGACGGGACCCTCCACGTCCTCGAGGGCGATTACACGCCCGACAACGGCGCGTTCTGGAAACTCTCGATCGATGCGGCGCACGACGGGCCCGACGGGACGGGCTTCAAAACGCTGCAGGGCGAAGGCCATGTGAAGATCGTGGGATCGCGCCCTGTGCCTTACAAACCGGCCGACAAAGACCGGGGCGAATCCTGGATTACGATCAAAAAAGGCGCGCGAGGCGTGCGCATCCGGAATTTCGAAGTCTCCCGGGTGAAAAGCGGAATCCAGAGCGAAGGCGAGAACCACGACCTGGAGCTGGAAAATCTCAGCTTCGCGGACACGCGCCAGAACATTTTCCTGACCGGCTCCCCTTCCTGCAAGTCCCTGGCCCATTGCGGGCCGGAAGAAAAGCTGTCCTCGCGCATCACGATCCGCGGCGTGAACGGCCTGCGCTATTCCAAGCGCCATGTGCGCCTGGGCCGCGGGGTTTTCCAGGTGAAGGTGCTGGATTCCCACGCGGACGGCGGCGATTTGGACCAGGACTTTGCGGTGGGTTTTGACGTGGAAGGGCCGGCCTGGGACGTGGCCTTCGAAGACTGCACTTCGCGGCACAACCGCTACACGCTCACGGAATATTGGAACGGCGACGGTTTCAAATCCGAGCTGGAAACCAAAGACATCCGCTTTGCCCGCTGCTCGGCCTTCGACAACGCGGACGGCGGGTTCGACCTCAAAAGCGAAGACGCCGTGCTCACCGACAGCGTCGCCCTGCGCAATTCCCGGAACATCCGGATCTGGCGCTCGGCACGCCTCGAGAACGTCAATGCTTCCTATTCCCGCGCCGAAGGCGGCAATTCCTCGGAAGCGGGGCTTTGGTCTTCGGGCCGCGTGGAATGCACTTTCTGCACCTTCCACAACAACGGCATCCAGGTCCACGCCGAAAAAAGCGAAGGCACCGAGTCGGAGGTGAGGCTCGTGGATTCGATCGTCTCCCTCGACAAATCGCGCAAGGCCCCGGCTTCCACCAAGACGAGCGAGCCGCCGGAAATGCTCCGCCGCGAGGAAGGCGCCGTCATCGAGACCGTGCGCACCGCGGAATATCAGGAAGGCGTGAAAGGCAAGAAACCGGAGTTCGGTCATGCTAGCGAGGCGTGGGAAGGAAAAACGGGAGATTTCAACAGCCGCGCTTACGGAACCACGAAGGGGTACTATTACCCAAGAGCTTCGTGATTCCGTTTGGGGTCAGGCGGCTTGAATGCATTGCGCCCATTGGATGGCGTGACGGATCAGGTCCATGTTATCTTTCAGCTTCAGCTTGGTCCTGATGTTCTTGCGGTAACCTTCCACGGTTTTGACGCTCAAATGCATGTTCTTGGCGATGGTCGTGGCGGTAAGGCCTTCGCCGATGAGCTGGAAAATTTCGAGCTCGCGGTCGGAAAGCGCCGACATGGCGTTTTCCTGCGGAGCCGAAAATTCGCTGCGCAGCGTTCTTTCTTTGGTGGCCTCGCTCAAGTAAAACTTACCTTCCAAAACGTTGCGGATGGCGGCAAGCAGGTGGTCCGCGGCTTCGCGCTTGGTGACATAGCCCCGGGCCCCGCTGCGAATGGCTCTCTCCACCATGATGGTCTCTTCGTGCATGGAGATGGCGAGCATCTTGAGCTGCGGGCCGAACTGCGACTTGGCGGCTTTGATTAAATCGATCCCGCTGCTGTTTTTCAACGACAAGTCAACGATAATCAAATCCGGCTGCGTGTTCTGGATGGCCTGGAGAGCCTCGTCGGTACTTTCGGCTTCCCCGCACACTTTGAGGTCGGTCTCATCCATGATCAGCCGGCTGATTCCCTGCCGGAATACGGGATGATCGTCCACGATCAGGATTTTTTTGATATCCTCATTTTTGGCGATCAAGGGAACCTTCCTTCCTTTGGCAAACCTCTTCTTGACGTTTCGTTCTATCCATGCGTAATTCCACCATTTCTCGAAGGGAATGTCGATCAGGCTTTTTCCCTTAGTACCCGTGTAGGGAACACGACATATGTAGGACCCGCGGTGCCCGGGCAGGCCGTCACGACGGCCCGCCCGCGGCTGCCGGGGATTTGGGGTCTAGTAAGAACGGCCCTGCGTGCCCGTGGTGCCGGTCTCCGAAGAAAGAGAACCGCCGGCGTTCCGGGCCGGGGTTCCAGCCTGCTGAGCTCCGGCGCTCGGGTTGCCGCCGAACGACGACTGGGAGCTCTGGGATTGCAGGCCCTGGGACTGGGCGCCCTGCGTCTGGGAAGCCTGCGCCGCGGATTTTTCAATCCACTTCGCTTCCCACGAACCGATGCCGAGTGCCGGTTTATTGGCTTCGGCGCGGATCTGATCGCCGACTTCGACATCCGCCAGGGACTGGATCCCGCGGAATTCCCCCTGCTGCGGGATGTTGAGCTCCACTTCCTTCTTCTCGCCGCCGGGCTGCATCATCTGGACTTTCAGGGAATTATTGGCCTGGTTCACGGCCGTGACCTGGCCCTGCACCATTTCGCTGAAAGCGGCCTGTTGTCCAATGAGAAGGCCCGCGGCAAGCAATGCAATCATTTTCAAATTCGTTCGCATGTTATTCTCCTTTTTTTTGTAAGGGTTCCGGTCCTCGGGCGCTTTGGTTCTGCGGAGGGGGTGTGAACCCGAATCACGGGCTCATGGCTCAGAAGGCCGTCGGGAAAACCGGCACCGGATCAGATCTGAACATCGCCGGCATTGCCCGCGCGTCCAAGGCGCTAAGATAACGGGAAGCGGCCTAAGCCTCAATCAGGACGGAACTCGAACTCGCGTCAGGCGGCGGAGGAAGGAAACGGTAACGGTGATGACCGGACAGGTTCATCAACCCTTTGCCGCAGCAGAACCGGTATCGGGAATTGCGGCGAGAACATTTTGCGGCAGCGAAAAATAGAACGTGGAGCCCTTTCCAGGCTCGGATTCCAGCCATATCCTGCCGCCGTGGCGGTCGATAATTTTCTTGGCGACGGCAAGACCCAGGCCGGGCACCGAATCATGCGAAGCGGGCCGGAGGCGCCGGAACAGCGAAAAAATATCCCCCTGCCGTTTGGGATCAATCCCGACGCCGTTGTCGGCAATGGAAAAAACCCATTCCCCGTTTTTCCGGCCGGCCGAGACGTGGATGCGCGGAAGCTCTTCGGGACGCCGGAAGCGCAGCGCATTGAGAAGAAGATTTTGAAAAAGCTGGGCCATCAGAAAAGGATCGGCTTCGATTTTCGGCAGCGGGTCATGCGTGACCTCCGCCCCGCTTTCGAGGACAGCCAGCTTGAGATCGCGCAGCTGCTGCTGGAACAAAACTTCGAAGTCGACCGTTTCCGGGCGCACGCGGCTTCCGGCCTTGGCGTATTCCAGCATGCGGCGCACGAACCGCTGGGCCTGGCCCGCTCCCTTTTCCGCGCATTTCAAATATTCCACTTCCTTGGCGTCGAGCTTGCCCTGGGCATGCATGGCCAGCAGGCTGATGAAATTGGAGATGACGACGAGCGGTTCCTGGAGATCGTGCGAGGCCATGTGCGCGAATTGTTCCAGCTCGCGGTTGGAGCGCGCGAGATCCTCGGTTTTTTCCCGCCAGGATTTGGCGGCCGCGGCGCGCGCGAGCGCCAGCTCGATGCCGGAGCGCCACACTTCATCCGGAAAAGACATGAGAAGAAGGCCGGAGGATCCGGCCGACAAAGCGCGTTCGAGGACCGAGGCATCCGCCTGGTCCGCGGCAAAAAGGATAGGAATGCCGCGGCCCCGCCATTCCGCGAAAGCGGCGGCGGCTCCCGGTTCTTCCGGAACCGCGCCGGCCAGGATGAGATCGGGCGCTTCTGCGGCAAGGTTTTCAGCGCCGGGGACCGCGTTCACGGCTTCATACCCCAGCCGCCGGAGGGTTTCCACGACGCGGCCGGCATTCTTCGGTTCCTGCCCGATGACGGCGATTTTAGTCACGAAACGGCCTCGGCTTCCAGAGAATGGGGAATGATTTGCTTGGCTTTGCGAAGCAATGGACATGAGTTCGAACGCCTCCAGTATAAGCCAACAGGTCTGCCAAACGAAGCGAAACTTATACGGCCTCGTCCGCAAGGTCCTGCGGCATCGCGGGAAAAGGACCGCTTATTTTGCGCTGGAACCGCGCTCTGCCGTCGTCGGGAATTTTGCCGAACGTTTCCCTCAGCGGAAGATTTTCAGGGGCATTTTCCAGGCTCCCCCACAGGCGGTCCACGAACTCCTGGTATTTTTCCATTTCCGGGCTCTCGCCGACCGAAAAGGAATTCATGCCCGCACGGTCAAAGGCCTCGGCCACGTCCTTGAGGGTCATGGCTTCCACGGGCCGCCCCGGCTGGTAATGGAATTCGTCCGAACCTTCCACGTGCACCGCCGCAAGGACCCGTGAGCGGACCAGCATCCGCAGCACGTCCTGCACGAGCCGCGCGGGCACGCCGAGCTCCTGCGACAAACTCGGGGCCGTGGGAAGGTCCCGCAATTCCACGAAGCGGCGGGCGCAATGGCTTGTGATCATCAGCGCGGTCACGGTTTTCAGGCGGTGGCTGGCCTGTTTGCATTCGAGCTCATGCTCGTAGCTGCATTCGTTCTGACAGGCAAAGCTGATTTCCGCGCCGTAGAGAAAAAGCATCCAGGTCCCTTGCACGAGAACAAGAAAAAGCGGCACCGCCGCCAGAATACCGTAAAGCGGCGATGCCCGGTAAAGGCCGGTCTGCGCCGCGGCATAAAAGGCCTGGCCCGCCTCGTTCAGAATGGCCGCAAAAAAACCCGCGAGGAGTGCCGGCCCCAGGCGGACTTTGGCGTACGGCAGGCTTGCGTAAAGGAAAGAAAAAAACAGCCAGGCGCAGACATAGCCGGCAAAAGGCAGGGCCGCGTCGTAATACAGCGCGCGGGAATCCAGGATTTTTTTCCAAGCCATCGGCCACGGGATCTCGCGCGCGTAGCGAGGCAGCACGATCGCGGCCGACAGAAGGAGCGCGCCAAAAAAAAGCAGCCAGAAACCGTCGTGGAGGCGGTAATACCAGGGCCTTCCGTTCTTGACGCCCCAGATGCGGTCCAGGCTTCTTTCGGTTTCCCCAAGAATTTTCAACAGCACGAGCGAAGACAGCACGCCTCCCGCAAGCGTCCACGTTTTCACCGGCGTTTGCAGCGCGGCCTGCCGCAGAAACGACGCAAAAGGCTGAAGCCCCCCTGTTTTTGCGGACGGCAGGAGGTTCAGCAGATTGCTTTGCAGGCCATGATCGCGGGCAAGGCCGGACACGAGAAGCGCGAGAGGCACGAGGCCGAGAAGAGTGAAAAATGTCAGCGCGGCGGCGCGGTAAAAGGCCTGATCGGACGCGAACTCGCGCAGGGAAAGCAGGAAAATGCGCAGCGGCCGGATGGCCACGGCTTCTTTTGCCGTAAGCCGGTCCGCCCTCAAACGCCAGATGCCGCGGGTGAAAAAATCACAGGTTTCTTTAAACATAGCCGATGGGAGTGC
Source organism: Verrucomicrobiia bacterium (assembly GCA_035495615.1). Classification (NCBI taxonomy): domain Bacteria; kingdom Pseudomonadati; phylum Verrucomicrobiota; class Verrucomicrobiia; species Verrucomicrobiia bacterium. The sequence goes on from DATJFP010000050.1 coordinate 7,463, forward strand.
TCCCGGACGAGTATCATCCGGCGCGCGGCCTGTTTTGGGTATCAGGCAAAACCCCGACCTCAGGAAGGAAAAAGGCTCGGTATTACGACGCGGCCGCGGGAGCGAGCGCGGGCAGCGGGAATCCGAATTTCTTGGAGATAGCGTCGCGGTGCCGGCCGCCCACGTAATACTGGCCGGAGAGCACCTGGCGTATGGCCTTGACAAGCGTTTCCGCGGAATCCTGCTTGGTGACGTAGCCTTTGGCGCCCGCGGCCAGCGCGGACTCGGCGTACATGTTTTCCTCGTGCATGGACAGCACCATGATGAACAGGCCGTCGTAGCGCTGGTTGATTTTTTTGACCAGGTCGATGCCGCTGGATTCTTTGAGCGAAATGTCCACGAGGATGACGTTCGGCTTGGTCTTCTCGATGAGTTCCAGCGCCTGGGACGCGTCCTCGGCTTCGCCGCAGACTCCCATGTCCGGTTCCTGTTCGATGAGCTCGGCCACGCCTTTGCGCAGGAGCGGATGATCGTCGACCAGCAGGATCCGTTTGCGGTCCGCGATCTTTTCGACCGTGACCTTGCCCGTGGGCTCTTCCTCCCCGGGGCCGTCGCCGATGTCGTGCACGACGCTGATGTTGGGATAAAAAATGCACTGGACGAGCGTCCCGCCTTCGGACCTCGGCGAAACCTGCATCTCCGCATCGATCATCTGCGCGCGGTACTTCATGTTCCGCAGCCCCATGCCGAGCGACTCCGTGGTTTTCGCCTGGAACCCGACGCCGTTGTCCTCGATGATCATGCAGTTTTTTTCGCCTTTGGCCTGCAGTTTGATCTCGATCCTTGTGGCCTTGCCGTGCTTGAGCGCGTTGTGAATCGCTTCCTGGGCAATGCGGTACAAATTGATTTCGAGGTAATAGTTTTTGAAGTTGACGACCCCGTCGTTGGAAAAGCCGCAGGACGTGCCGCAGAGTTCCGTCGTGTTCTTGGCCAGTTCTTCCAGCGCGCACGGCAGCCCCTTGGCCTCGAGCGAAATGGGATTCAGGCCGCGGGACAGGCTGTTGGTGTCGTTGATGGTTTTTTTCACGAATCCGATGATTTCCTCGAGCCGTTTGATTTCCTTGCCGAACTCCGGAGAAATCTTTTTCTGGATCGCCTTGACCATGAAGCCGATGGCCGCGAGCTGCTGCGAAAGGCCGTCGTGAAGGTCCTGGCCCAGGCGCTTGCGTTCCCGGTCGCTGATCTCCAGCACTTCCTTCTGCGCCTTCATCCTCTCCTTCATCTCGAGCTGCAGGGCCTGGTTGGAAAGCAGCAGCTCCGAAGTTTTTTCGGAGATGCTGATGGCCTGCTTCTCGATCTTCCGGCTTTTTTTGTACAGCTCGACGAACACCGAGATCTTGCACTTGAGAATGTAGGGATCGAGCGGTTTGAGGATGTAATCCACGGCGCCGTACTTATAGCCGCGGAAAACAAAGCTGATGTCCTTGCCGATGGCCGTGATGAAGATGATCGGGATGTCTTTGGTGCGATGGCCCTGCTTGATGAGCTGGGCGCATTCGAAGCCGTCCATGCCCGGCATCTGCACGTCGAGAAGGATCAGCGCGCAGTCGTGCTGCTGGAGAAGCGTAAGCGCTTCCTTCCCCGATTCCGCCCGGAGCAGATTGTATTCCGGGCAGGAAAGGAGCGCTTCAAGCGCCAGCAGGTTGGCCGGCGAATCGTCGACCATCAGGATATTCGTTTTTTCTTCGGTATCCTGACTCAGGGCCTCGTGTGCCATGGAATATCCCGACCTCATCTTTCAATCAGGCTCTGCGGTTGATTCATCCAGAAGAACAAGGTCCTGAGAAGCTTGTCCGAGTCGACAGGCTTCGGAAGATAATCCGTCGCGCCGGCCTCGATGCACTTCTCGCGGTCCCCTTTCATGGCTTTGGCCGTCAAGGCAATGATCGGCAAGGCCTTGAAGCGGTTGTCCTGACGGATCAGCCGGATCGCCTCATGGCCGTCCATTTCAGGCATCATGATGTCCATCAGGATGATGTCCACGTCTTCGTTTTCCTTCAGCATCTGGATGCCGACGCGGCCGTTCTCCGACTGCAGAACGTTCATGCCTCGGTCTTCCAGCACCTGGGAAAGCGCAAAAATGTTTCTCTTGTCGTCGTCGATGATGAGTACCTTCTTGCTCGAGAAATCCGCGTTCTCCGGAAGCGCCGGCACTTCGAACGTGGATTCGGGATGATCGGGCAGCGTGGTCACGACGCCCTGGTAGCTCTGCGGCAGGAACAGGGTAAACGTGCTTCCCTTGCCCACCGTGCTCTCGACTTCGATGCAGCCGCCGAGCAGATGCGCGATTTCGCGGCTGATCGTCAGGCCCAGGCCCGTGCCGCCGTACTTGCGGCTGGTCGTGCCGTCGGCTTGCCGGAACGCCTCGAAGATCAAGTCCTGCTTGTCGAACGGGATGCCGATGCCGGTGTCGCGCACCGAGAAGGAGAAGATTCCGTCTCCCTCGTCGAGCGTTTGCATGCCGAACTTTCTCGTGCCCGGCTTCATGTGCTTGATCACCATCTCGACCTTGCCTTCATCCGTGAACTTGAACGCGTTCGACAGGAGGTTCTTCAGGATCTGCTGCAGCCGGTTCACGTCCGTGTAAATGGGCGGATAGTTCTCGCCGCCCTGGGCCGTGATCTTGAAGTCGATGCCCTTGTGCTCGGCCACCGGGCGGAAGTTGTTCTCGAGGTAGCTCTGCACTTCCGGGATGAGCAGGTGGTTGGGCTCAATGGACATCTTGCCGGCTTCGACCTTGGACAGATCGAGAATCTCGTTAATCAAGGTGAGCAGGTCGCAGCCCGCGGAATACACCGTGCCCGCGAACCGGACTTGCGCCGGCGTGAGGTTCTTGTCTTTGTTCTCCGCTAAAATCTTCGACAGGATGAGAAGGCTGTTCAGCGGCGTACGCAGTTCATGCGACATGTTCGCAAGGAACTCGGACTTGTACTTCGAAATCAGAGACAGCTGCTCGGCTTTCTCTTCCAGGGACTGCGAGGCCAGTTCGACTTCGCGGTTCTTCAGTTCGAGCAGCTTGGCTTTGTCTTCGAGTTCTTTGGCTTGCGCTTCCAGTTCCGAGTTCGAGCGTTTGACCTCTTGCAGCAGTTCTTCGGTACGCATCGAGGACGAGATCATGTTCAGCGTGACGCCGATGGAGTCCATGAGCTGGTCCAGGAAGGTCTGATAGTTGACGTTGAACGGCTTGAAGGAAGCGAGCTCGATGACGGCCTTCAGCTGGCCTTCAAAGAGCACCGGCATCACGAGGATGTTGACCGGAACCGCTTCCCCGAGGCTCGACTGGATGGCGATGTAATCCGCCGGCGCGTGCGTGAGAAGGATCTTTTTCTTCTCGAACGCGCACTGGCCGATCAAGCCTTCCTTCATGCGGTACTGGTTCGACACGTTTTTGCGCTGCGAATAGCCGTAGCTGGCAATCAGGTTGAGCTGCGGCTGCCCGTCCGGCGTGGGCTCCATCATGAAGAACGTGCCGTGGCGTGAATCGACCAGCGGCGTGAGTTCGGACATGATCAGCTGGGCCACGGCGGTAATCGACCGCTGCCCTTGCATCATGCCTGAAAATTTCGCCAGGTTGGTTTTCAGCCAGTCCTGCTCGTTGTTCTTCTGCGTCGTGTCTTTCAGGTTGGCGATCATCTGGTTGATGTTGTTTTTCAGAGCGGCGACTTCTCCCTGCGCTTCGACGGTGATCGACCGGGTGAGGTCACCTTTCGTCACGGCCGTGGACACCTCGGCGATCGCGCGCACCTGAGAGGTCAGGTTGCCGGCAAGCTGGTTCACGTTGTTGGTCAGGTCTTTCCACACGCCGGACGCGCCAGGCACTTTGGCTTGTCCGCCGAGTTTTCCTTCGATACCGACTTCGCGGGCGACAGAAGTCACCTGGTCGGCGAACGTCTTCAGCGTGTCGGTCATGCTGTTGATCGTTTCGGCGAGAGCGGCGACCTCCCCTTTCGCTTCGAGGACGAATTTCTGGGACAAGTCACCGGTTGCCACCGCGGTCACGACTTTCACGATGCCGCGGACTTGCGAAGTAAGGTTTTTCGCCATGACGTTCACATTGTCGGTGAGGTCTTTCCACACGCCGGACGCGCCAGGCACTTTGGCTTGTCCGCCGAGTTTTCCTTCCAGACCGACTTCCTTGGCCACCGTGGTCACCTGGTCGGCGAAGGTACGCAGCGTGTCGATCATGTTATTGATGGTTTCAGCCAGCGAAGCGACTTCACCTTTGGCTTCGAGCACGAATTTCTGGTTCAGGTCGCCGGTCGCGACAGCGGTCACGACGCGTACGATACCGCGGACCTGCTTGGTGAGGTTGGACGCCATGAAATTCACGTTGTCGGTGAGGTCCTTCCACGTACCGGAAACACCTTTCACCTCGGCCTGGCCGCCCAGTTTTCCTTCCGTACCGACTTCTTTGGCCACGCGGGTCACTTCTGCGGCAAAGGAGTTCAGCTGGTCCACCATGACGTTGATCGTGTTTTTCAGTTCCAAAATTTCGCCGCGCGCATCGACCGTGATCTTTTGCGACAAGTCTCCTTTCGCGACGGCCGTCGTCACTTTCGCGATGTTACGCACCTGGTTGGTCAGGTTACCGGCCAGCACGTTCACGTTGTCGGTGAGGTCCTTCCACGTGCCGGAAACGCCTTTCACGTCGGCCTGGCCGCCGAGGCGTCCTTCCGTACCGACTTCTTTGGCCACGCGGGTCACTTCTGCGGCAAA
>DATJFP010000051.1 GCA_035495615.1 Verrucomicrobiia bacterium
AAAAATTAGTAATTGATCTTGACGCGATGGGCAGCCTGATGTACTAATAATAGAAAATTAGTAAAAGGATCTCATGATAAAGCCAGAACCCGCCCCACCTACTGAAAAAATATTCAACGACCCCAGCCTTTTTCATAAGCTGCTCGGGCGGTCTGACGAGCCGGATTTTTTGAAGCTGATCGAAAAAGCGAATGAAGACTACCTTTATTGGGACCGGTTTAAACAGATCTGGAGCTTGCCGGACATTCCTGCCGAGGAAGCCTGGGCGTATCTGATTTTCATGCGTACGGTCAAGATGAAAAGCATTCCTTTGAAATCGCGCGAAGGAAAACCATTCTGGTATTGGGTGCCGGATTCGTTTCTGCGCGCGCTTCATCAGATGGACCAGAACGCAGCAGGCACCATCCTTGTAGAAGACCCCGAGGCGCATGCTGGGGCACGTGAGCAATTCGTTATCAGTTCTCTCATGGAAGAGGCCATCGCTTCGAGTCAGCTTGAGGGCGCTGCGACGACGCGCGACGTGGCCAAGGAAATGCTGAGAACGGGAAGAAAGCCCAAAAATACGGCCGAACGCATGATATTAAACAACTATGTCACCATGAAAGCGCTGAAAAAGTACATCAAAGAACCCCTTTCCCGAAAAATGATTCTCGAGATCCACACTCTTTTATCGAAAGACACCCATTCGGACAAGTCGATCGCGGGCCGCTTCCGGAGAAATGATGAGGAAGTCCGGGTCATCTGGAATGACGGCACGGTATTGCACGTGCCGCCGCCCGCAGATGAGCTCGAAGAAAGAATGGCGGCCCTTTGTGAATTTGCCAATACCGAGGATCATCATTTTATTCATCCGGCCATCAAGGGCATGATCCTTCATTTTTGGCTCGCTTACGACCATCCCTTCGCCGACGGTAACGGCCGCACAGCCCGGGCCTTATTTTACTGGTACATGCTCAAGAAACGTTACTGGCTCATGGAATACATGTCCATTTCCAGAGTCATTAAAACGGCGCCCGCGAAATACGCGAAAGCTTATCTCTATTCCGAAAGCGCGGGGGAAGACCTGACCTATTTTCTCAATTATCACCTTAACGTGATCGAACGCGCGATGGCGGAGTTCCAGGGGTATGTCCGGTATAAGGCGGAGGAAGCGCGTGAAGCAAAAGTGAAAATTTCGATGGTGGAAGATCTCAACAACCGCCAATCGCAGCTGCTCTATAAAATGCTGACTGAGCCGGAGGCGGCTATGACCATCCAGCGGCATAGGAATACTTTCGGAACGACGTATGAAACGGCGCGGACAGATCTTTTGTCTCTCGCCAAACGGGGATATCTCAGACAGCATCGAAAGGGAAAGCAATTTGTTTATACTGTTACCGATAAATTAAAACGAAAAGCCGGCCTGGAAAAATGATGGGTTCCTCAAAGGGGAAGAAAATGAATAATAAGCTCACGGTGGAACGGCGTTTTGCCGCGTCTCTTTTTTTGCTCTCTTTTTTTTACCTCGGACATCTCTTGTTCTCTTCCCGCCTGCTGGCGGAGACCGCCAAGGAGAATCAAACGGTTTGCGACGCGGCGCGTGACGCGTGCACGGAAGAATGCGAGCCGGTTTATGACTTCGGGGACGACGTGGGCGCCCAGTGCGAGGTTGCCTGCAGCCAGGGCGCGCATGTGTGCAGCGATCATTCGCTCGACTGCGGCCGGTTTCAGGAAGAATGCGAGGCCGGATGTCCGACGAGCGACGGCAGCGGCAACGATGAAGGCTACTGGTGCCAGCACGCCTGCGAAGGCGGAGCCCGCGCGTGCCAGGGGCAGTGAGGATCGAGAAGGGCGCGGCGGTGAAGATCGCCGAAAAAAGATGCGGACCGGATCGGGCGATTGTGATCGACAAGAAGACGGGCGAAATCTTTATGATGGGAATGCGAAGGATGAAGGTCAGGTCTTTTGCCGCGGTGCTTCTGATCGCGATGCAGGCCGCGCCGCTCGCAGGCTGCGGGGAAAAAGAGTTCAAGACCTTCGCGGAAATCGATCGGGAGAAGGAAGCGGCCCGGAATTATTCGAAGGGAAAGCTCGAACGTCTTGCGCGGAATGCTTCGGAGAAGCGGTACGAGAACATGAAGAAGTTCCGCGAGGTCGAAGCAAAGGTCCGGGACATTCCGCTCGAGAAGCAGTTTGATAAGCCCGCGTCGAAATTAAAAGATCAGATGCGATTTTATACCGACAAGGTCGCCGGATATAACATGCTTTACGACAGCTACATGTATTTCTATCTCCAAAAGGGCGGCGATTACGAGAAGATCAAATTACGGCGAGACGAGGATTAACATGAAAAAAAGCGTTCTGTGTTTCGTCTTTATGGCGGGAGGAGTTTTTTTCGCGGCGTCTTCGGCCCGGGCGGTGACCGTGAAGAATATATCGGACCAGCCTATAGCGGTCGAGCGCTACGGCGAAACCGTCACGATCCCGCCGCAGGGATACGAATTTGTTTCGGACGCCGCGGCCAACGAGCCCGGGTTCCGGCAGATGATCCGGTCCAAGCAGCTCATGATCGTGAGAGACCCGGCGAAACAGATCCAGCCCAAGCTCACGGAAGCCTACTGCCGGTCGGACGATTATCCGGACGATGCGCTTTACTGCTGGATGGATCTTGCCGAGCAGGACGGGGCGCCGCAGTACTGCGAAGCGTTCGATTCCTGGGGCGGAATGAAAGAATGTCTCTATTACGTGGACCGCAAGCGCAAGGTCACGGTCGCGGACTGCAACTGGTTCGATCCGAAGAACCCGAATCGCCAGAACTGCATCGACTACGTGAACTCCGGCATTCCTTCCAAGCCGGGACGCAGTTATGAAGAGTCCCTCAAACTTTCCAATTAAGAGCCGGACGAGAGCGGGGGCCGAAGCGGGTTACAGTTTGCGCCGGGCGGCGACGATAGTTTTCCGTACGAGTTTCCTGCGCCTTCCGGCCGCCGGCATTTTCTCAGATCTTATTAAAAAGCGTCCCAAGGGCAGTCTTAATTCTCAGGAGAAAAACTTATGAAGAAATTATTCGGAACGGTTTTGGCGGTGATGATGGCGTTGACCTTGCCGGTGCCCGCGGCTTTCGCGCGGCCCGCGATCCTGGACCGGCGCGCGCCGGAAAAACAGCGGGCGGATATCGAGAAGCGGTCGCGGGAAGTCCTGGATCTTCTTTATAAAACGAAACCCGAAACCAAAGCGGTCGTGGAATCCGCGTACGGCTATGCGACGTTCAGCAATTTCGGCGTGAAAATCTTTCTCGCGGGAAGCGGTTCCGGGCGCGGGGTCGCGGTGGAAAATGCCACCGGCAGGAAAACCTTCATGAACATGGCCGAAGTGCAGGCCGGGCTCGGGCTGGGCGTGAAGAAGTTCATGTTGGTCTGGATTTTTACCAACGACAAGGCGTTCAATCAATTCGTGAATTCCGGCTGGTCCATTGGCGGCCAGGCCTCGGCCACGGCGAAAGCCGGCGGCGTGGGCGGCGCTTACGAAGGCGCGATCCCGATTGCCTCGGGCATCTGGCTCTATCAGCTGGCAGGTTCCGGCCTGGCGCTGGAGCTGACGGCCAAGGGCACCAAGTATTACAAAGACAATGACCTCAACGCCTCCGCCGAAGCGCCCGCGTCCGCGGGAGGAAACGATCTTCGAGAAAAAATGCAAAAGGCCAAGAATTCTTAACTTTCCGTTCCGGAAAGTCATGGCCGCGCGCAAACGCCTGCGGTAGAATCCTCGCCTATGTACTGCCAGAAATGCGACTCCTACATCCCCGACGGGCTGGGCCTTTCCGCGTGTCCCGCATGCAGCATTGATTTGAACGCCTTTCCGCCGAAAGCGCGCGTCCGTGCGGTTCAAGCGCCCGCGGCACCGGCGGCCAAAGCCGGGCCGGTTAAAAAGGCGGGGAAAAAACCCAGCCTGCTTTTATTCCTGATCGGCGGCGTGCTTTTGGGAATTCCGGGCGCGGTGGTGCTGGTGAAGCTGCGGCCGGCGGAAGAAGTCAAAGCGCCGGCCGCGGATCCGGCGGCCACAGCCACGGCCGCAGTGACGGCGCCCGCGGCCGCCGCGCAATTCACATCGGTTCCCACGCCGCGCTCGAGCGGCGAGATTCCCTGGGACCGCTTCGAGCTGAAGCCCGATCTCGAAGGCGCCAAGCACGACATCCGCGTGATTCTCCAATGGCTTATCGACTCGGACTTTCCCGGCTCCGAAACCATCCTGAAAAATTACCTCGCGGCGGTCGACGTGATGGGGGAAATGCCGTCGCCTTTTATTTTTACGAAAACGCATTCGGCGATCGGCGTCAATGTCTACGTGGACCCGCAGGCGCTGTCGAAATTCCTGGGCGAGGCCGTGGAAAAAAGATCGCCGGATTATTTCTGTTACATGATCGCGTCTCTCGTCGTGCAGGAGGCCTGGGGCTACGAATATTTCCATACCCCGAAAGCGGCGAGGGAACTGGAGGAGCTGCAGAAAATTCATGACCGCAAATCGGACGATCCGCAGGTCTATGTCAATGCGGTCCGGTTTTTGATGGCGCCCTGGGGGAACCAGCAGCTGGTCAAAAGTTTCTTCGAGCGGGACGGGGACGACATCGTGAAGCGCGCGGCCATGACTTTCTCGATGGAGGCTTTTGAGCTGACGGAAAAAAAGGAATTCGAAGCCTGGGCCGTGCGCAAGGGATTGATTTCCGAAGGACGCCTAAAGCCCATCGTCGGCCCCGCCATTAACCAGTGGCTCCAGGGACGCCTGCTCATCGCGGACATGAACGACAACGAGAGAATCTGGTTCGGGTTGAGCCAGCTTATCCCGATCAACGTGACCGCTCTTCAAGGCGGGCAAATCAACGACGAGTCGTTCACCTACGGCTTGTACGGCATTTACGAGATCTGGCGCTTTGTGGTGTCCGGCGGCAGCGAAGGCGTGGATCCCAACGCCATTGCCTCCGCGCAGACCAAAGGCCTGCCGCCTCCCTCGGCCTTCAAGACCATCTCACCCCAATTTTTAAAATACGTCAAAGAACCCTAGGCCATAGCCCTACACGCAGATGGGCATCCTCCGGACACCCAAAGAGCGTTTTTCCTCTGGGCCGGTTTTCTCTCCTCAGGCATGCTTTTTCATAGACGGAAGGTGAGGGGGAACGCCCTCTGAGAAAGACCGTCAGATTGCCTAAAACTCAGTTTTATAAAGGGTTACAAAAAATGGCGGGAACCGGTGGTTTTTGACGGTTGGATTTTGGGGGCGTTTTCCTTATAATACGTGAATATTCCTGCCGTTTTGGACGCCACAGGCGCAGAGGGACCTTCTTATGAATCAATCACACAATGAAATCTGGGACGAAGAATTGGCCGAGCGCCTGCTGATGAACAGTCAGGCCTGGGAGCTGCTTTTGGAAAAAGGCTACACTCCGGGGCAGAAGACGCGCGTCGAGTTTACGTTCGTAACCGAGAAGCGCGCCAATGCTCTGAAGCTCAAAGCGTTTTTGGAAACCAAGCCCGGTTACACGATCAAGGTCATCAATAACGATGACGAGTTCGAAGTCGCCTGCCACGCCGACATGGAGCTTTCGCTCGAAAGCCTGAACCCCTGGGTGACGATGATGGTGCAGGAGGCCCGCAAATGCGACAGCATGTTCGACGGCTGGATTGCGCCGCAAATCCTCATGGGCAAGGCCATGGAAGGCAAGCTCGAAATCGGGGCCGTTGATTTCTAAGGAATCCGCCCCGCAATAAACCAGGAGAAAGGTCTTTGGACCTGTCTCCTGGTTTTTTTATGCCTAAATGCCGGGCTTGGGCTTGTTCGCGTAGTGCTCGCCGCGGAGATTGGTGCGGATGAAGACTCCGACCTCAGGGGCTTTCGGCGGACGCGGAGCGCGGGGTTTGCTATCCGGGCGGCGAAAATCCCGGCCGCGGTCTTTGCGGTGGAAGTGCGGCTTGGAATCCCGGGAGAAGGGGCGCGGCGCGCGTGAAGGCGCCTGCCGTGACGCTGCCGCCAGGAGATCGATCTTTTTCTCAAGGGCCGCGAGTTTCTGGAGGATGTCGCTAAGGGCGGCCGTCAAAGATTCTTTCGGGGAAGACTCGTTCATAGGGTTCCTTTTAAGGCTGATTTGCGCTAGTGTATAGCGAAATGGCCGCGCAAGGGGATTTATTATGGCCGGGCCTGGTGCCAACGGCCACATCACAAAAAGGAAAGCGTATGAAAAAGAAAACGGCAAAAGCAAAAGTGTCGAAGAGCGGTTCCAAACGCTCCCAGGGCGGAGGGCTGGAATTGCCGAGCTTCGTGGACGCCATGACGAAACTCGTGCAAAGGCTCGAGTCGCTCGAAGGCAAGGTGGATGCTGTCATCAGCCGCGTATCGAATCTGGCCTTCGAAGTGCGGAACGCGGGCCATGCGCCGCAGCGCGCCGAACAGAAGCAAAGCCCGGGCCAGCCTGAGCGCCGCGAACGCGTCATGTATCAGGCCGTCTGCGCGGACTGCAAAAAAAGTTGCGAAGTCCCTTTTAAACCGAGCGAAAGCCGGGCAGTCTATTGTAAGGAGTGCTGGGCGCTCCGGAAATCCGGCCACGCGCCGCAGGATCCGGACATGCGGAGCAAGGTCAGCCCCGAGCGCAAGGCGCAGTACATGCCGCCTGCCATGGATTACACGCCGGAAAAGTCCGGGGCCGTGGCCGTGCTCAAGGGCAAAAAGGCCGCGAAGGCGACGAAGAAGCGCAAATAATCGCCCCCTCCCGAAAGGATTTATTCATGAAGCGCTGCCCGAACTGCAACGAAGACATCGACGAAGACCTTCTCGACCTCGGCGTCTGCCCGCAATGCGGCGATCCTCTGGACGAAGATGAGGAAGACGACGAAGAAAAAGATGAAGACGAGGAAGGCAAGCCTGATGACGAATAGCCGCGGACGGAAACTCTGCCTGGGGATGCTTGCGCTAATGGTGTGCAGCTTGTTCGCGCCCGCCGGAATTTATGCGAGTGACTATACGAAATGCGTCAGCGAATGCCCGTCCAAAGGTGTGGGGCTCCATTGTGAAGACAATGACGCCCAGTGCCAGGCCATCGACAAAGATTTCCGTACGTGCTACCAGAAGTGCAAGGACACGTTCTTGACGAAAACGCCGCCAAAGCCTCTGCCGAAGCCCCAGCCTTCCGTCTGATCCTCCCGCGCCTTCGCGATTTTCAGCCTTTCCCTGATCTGACCGCACCCGCGCGGCTCCTAAAATGGTTTCGACTTTCCAACCCGAAGGAGGCCGTCATGCCGAACTCTCATCCGATCAAGCAGGAAGATCCCAGGAAAAAGCAGCAGGAAAAATCCCGTCCGCATTCGACCCGAACACCGGCTGTGGACACGAATCCGCCCCGGCCGTATCCGGAAACGGGCGCGCCCGCTTAAGCCGCGCGCTTTTCCCGGTCGTCCATGATCGCATCGACTTTGCTTTCGATCCGCGCGATGGCCCGCTCCATTTTCTCGGAGCTGTCTTTGGACTGAGGGCTTCCTTTGTGGATGAGGAAAGAAGTCAGGATCACCATGCTGAAGAGCTGCAGGAATTCCGACTGCCAGTTTTCGAAGGTGGAGGACAGAAAGCGGGCGAGATATTCCGCGGTCTTGACCGCTTCGCCGTGAGCCGCTTGATCGGCGGCGAATTCCTTCCATTCGAAGAAGCCCTGCAGGAACCAGCTGACCAGGAAAAGCACGGCCAGCACGAGGCTGAGGCTGTAATCGCTGATTTTGAATGGTCTTTTTTTCATGTCCCGATGCTAGCCCCTGCGAAGGGGAAATGACATAAGGGGAAATCGCGGACCAGGGTCGAAAATTCCCTCAAAATCCGGCGCGTGTCTTTTCCCTCCGCGCATCCGAGGGACTCATTGGTCTTGCCGGGCCGGCGAAGCCTGCCTATACTCTCTTCATGTCGATCCCCGGCGCCGCAGTTAAACCCCAGGCCGTCCTCCCGAAATACGGGCTGATGATCGTCTTTCTCGCGGCTTTTCTCGGCCAGGGGCTTTGGGCCGCGTGGCGCGTGGGACAGACGACGGATGAAACCACTTACGTGGCCTCGGGATATCCGCTCTTGAGGGGCGACCCCAGGTTTTTGCAGGAGCATCCGCCGCTTTCCATGGAATGGGGCGCGCTGCCTCTTCTTTTTTTTCGTCTCGATTTTCCCGACCAGGCTTTTGTTCCGCTTCCGCACGATGCGCGGCTCGTCGACTTGGCGCGCACAGGCGCGAAATTTCTGTACCAGATGGGCCACGATCCCTACCGCACGCTATTTCTCGGAAGGATGATGATCGTCTTTCTCGGCGTCCTGCTGGGCGTCTTCGTCTTCGTTTTTACGGAAAATCTTTTTGGGACGGGCGCGGGCCTCTTCTCCCTGGCGCTGTATGCCTTTTGTCCGGACATCCTGGCGCATGCCAGCCTTTACACGACGGACTTGCCGGTCACGTGCTTCTATTTCATCGCCGCTTATTTTACCTGGCGCGCGGCCGAGCGCAGAGATACGCGCAGCCTTGTACTGGCCGGCGTCACGACAGGGCTGGCGCTTCTTTCTAAAGTGAGCGCGATCGTCGCGCTTCCGGCGCAGGCTTTTTTGTTCGCGGGAGATTTTTTCAAAAAACCGGCGGCGGGCGGGCCTGAGGATCCGCGCCTGGGCAAAGTTTTGACGGGACTGGCTGTTTTTCATTTGGTCATGAGCGCGTCGAACCGGCTGATGATGGTCGGGCTGGGCCCGGTATGCCTTCTTTATCTCCAGCATTTTTCCGGGCTGCGCCGGCAAACATCCAGGCCGCTCCGTTTTTTGAGCTGGGCGCTCACGGGCATGTGGGCGGCGGCCGTCATCTACGTGGCGAGCTTTCCGAAGAAATATTCGCCGCTCATGACCGGGGCCGGAATGGGATGGCTCGTCATTTCGGCGGCGCTCTACGCGGCGCTCTTCCGTCCGGATTTCCAGGCCAAAGCAAGGCGCCCTTTCGAGGCGCTGAGCGCGATCTGGTTCATCGCGGCTACGGCTGTGGTGCTGGGATTCGCGGATTTTCCTCTCAAAATCCTGCGGTTTTGTCCCTATGACGGCTACCTGGTTTCGTTCACGCTTTCCGTGTCGCACGCGGCGCGCTACCACATGCATTGCCTCGAAGGCTCGTTCATCAGCTGCGACTGGCGTTATTTTCTCGGCGTGATGTCCGTCAAAATTCCCCTGCTGGTTCTTGCCATGGCATTCACGGGCGCGGCGATCGTCCTGACCCGGCGGTCTTCGATCCGCGGGGCGAGGGCGGTCCTCTTCGGATTTCCGCTGGCGCTCCTTTTCGCCGCGAGCTTCATGAACAAGATCAACATCGGCGTCCGTCACGTGCTGCCGGTTTATCCCTTTCTTTTTGTGCTGGCCGGCGCGGCTTACGCGGCGCTTCGCGGGCTGCGGTCGGAAACGCTTCGCACGGGTTCCATCGCTTTCGTGAACACCGCGCTTTTCATGCTGATGCTTCGCACCGGAGCCCTGGCACCGGATTACCTGGTGTATTTCAATGAAGCCGTGGGAGACGCTGAGGCGGGCGCGCGCCTGGTCACGGATTCCAACATCGATTGGGGGCAGGACAACAGGGCGCTGGCCGAATATCTCAAAAAAAATTTCTCCGGCAAGACCGTTCGCGCCGGCGTGATGAATTCGAACAAAGAACTGTTCGACTACGTGGGCGTCTCCACTCCCATCATGGCGCCCGAAGAATACCAGCATCCCGCGCCCGGCCATTACGTGCTGGGCATCGAGAACTACGTGATCGAGCAGCGCGACCCGCGTTCGTGGTTTCGCGGCAAGCGGCCCGATGCCGTCATCGGGAAGACGCGCTATTTGTTCGAAGTAAAGGAATGATTACGGCGAAAGGCCGTTCGTGTTATATTTGAACGGACTTATCGGGCCGTTCAAGATAGATCATCATGATGGAGGTTTTATGAACGTGGACTCATTGACCGCGGCCGAGGTGATGAACCGGAACGTAAAGACGCTCTCCCGCAGCTCAAAGCTCAAGGAACTGATGCGGTTTTTGATGGAGAACCACATCTCCGGCGTGCCCGTCGTGGACGAGCAGAGCAAATTCGTCGGCGTGGTTTCGACTACCGACGTGCTGCGGCGCATCACGCTTCAGATCGCGCTCAAAGAAGAATTCGCCTCGACCGACCTCGCGGAAGTCATCGACAAGACCATTGAGTCCATCATCAGCCGGCCGCTTTTCAATTTCAAGGAAACGGACAGGATCAAAGACATTGCCAAGGTCATGATGGAAAAAGGCATTCACCGCGTTTTCATCGTGGACGGCGGCAACAATCTCAAGGGTGTGATCTCGGCCATGGATTTCGTGAAGCTCGTGGGAAAGAGCTGATGAACCGCGCCTACGTCATTCTGACCGTGGGATTCTTGATCGTGGCGGCGACGGCCGGGGCAGATATAAAAATGGGGGCAGGTCCTGGGACCTGTCCCCGCTTCTTTCAGGCGGGTGGCTGATGCCGGACCGGAAAAGGAAAGAAGCCGCGGCCTCCTACAAGGCGCAATTCGAAAAGATGCGCGGGCTGCTGGAAAAAAACGCGCTTCGCATGAAGCAGGATAAGAAACTGCACGAGGCCGTGACGCATTACCAGGTTCAGAAAAGCCTCGAGAGGATCGCTGAGGCGGACAAGCTGCTGGCGGCGGCAGCGGCCGCGCTGGCGGGCAGGGAAGCCCCGCCGGGCCGTAAGCATAAACTCATCATGCCGCGTCAGGGTGATTTGCTCTAACTCCGTCCGCAACGAAATAGCTGATCACGCTGCCGTCCGGTAAACGTCTCATTTCGTAATGTCCGGGCGAGGAACGCCGGTTCAATTTCAACAGGTCGGCCTTGAACTCGTTCAAATGCTTCTGCGCGGCGGCCAAAATCCGCGAAGCCTGCGTAAAACCTTCCATCGCCTGATCCATCTGCGTCAGATATTCGTGATGAGTGTCCATGCGTTAACCCTCCACCTTTAAATTTCGCCCATCCGCTGGATTTCGGTATAGGACGAGTCCTTCTTTGAGTAGAGAGAATGGACGACGGAGGCGTAAGGATTTCCCTTAGGCGGCTTCGGCGCGCGGGACCGCGAATTCCTTGGGCGCTGCGCTGAGGCCGTGCCGGGCATTGTACGATTTCGTAAAGGATGCGCCCCAAAAAAGAATGACCGCCGAATAATAAACCCACAGCATGAGCACGACGATGGTTCCCGCCGCGCCATAAGTCGACGCGACATGGCTTTTTCCCAGATACAGCCCGATCAGATTTTTTCCCACTTCGAAAAACAGCGCGGTCGCCAGGCCGCCGACCCAGGAACTTCGCCAGGGAATCTTTGCGTCCGGAAGAAACTTGAACATGGAAGCGAAGAGAAGGCTCGTGATGCCCAAAGCAAAGGCCATTTCGAAGAATTTGATCGCGGCGGCGAACACTTCCGGCATGAACTGCGTCATGTAATGCCAGAAGGAGGCAAGCAGCGCGCTCACCGCGAGCGAGACGAGGAGAAGGAAAGAGATGCCGAGCACCATGCCGAGCGACAAAAAACGCTGGCGGATCATGAGCAGCCAGGCCTTGGCCTGCCGGGGTTTGGTTTTGACTTCCCAGATTTTGTTGAAGCACCGCTGCAGCTGCGTGAACACGCCCGTGGCGCCGACGACGAGCGTGGCAAGGCCCGCGGCCGTCGCGATCCGGCTGGCCTGCGGATGGTAGGCATGCTCGATCATGGTCTGGATCGTGGCCGCGGCATCGTCGCCCACGAGCCCGCGGATCTCGCCGAAAAGCGAGCCGGTCACCGCGTCCTGGCCGAGAAAAAGACTGGCCACCGCGATGATGACGATGAGCATGGGCGCCAGCGAAAAAATAGTGTAGTAGGCGAGAGAGGCGGCCATGTTCATGCAATCGGCCCGGCTGAATTCCCGGAAAGAGTCTTTGATGAGCTGAAAGACGCCCGGCTTTTGCATGATTTCCTCCCGTTTCTAAAAGCAGCATTTCCGGTGCCAGGCGGGCGCGGCTGCGGCGGGCCCGGAAAAATTTTTTTAAAATTCCTCCCGGGGACTACGCGGCCTTGCGCGATTGCCGAAAAAGGAAGCTGCCGGGTGTCGTAAAATTGGACAATCCCGGCATCCGCAGTCTTTGATCTTTTTCCGATTTGCGATTAAGATGGGGCCTGCGAGGAACGGCATGACCGAAAAAACACGCTTTATCGAACTGAGGCTCCGCGGGATCACGCAGCTTTTCAATTCCATGGACCCTTCGCCTTTTCACGAAAAGGATCTGGACCATGACGCGGAGGAATTCATCGTGAGCTGGGCGCAGGAATATCCTTCCAAAGCCCCGCTTGCCTTGAGGATTTACCTGGACCAGGGCGCGGAAAACAAGGAAACGGCGGACTTGGTGTGTCAGGCTATCCAGCATTATTTCAACTACCGCGCCCAGCTCAGCCAGCGGGAATTCCGGCAGATGATGCGCAAGGCGGAGAAGAGCCTGCTGATCGGCATCGTCTTTCTCGCCGCCTGTCTCGCGGCCGCCGGGCTTCTCGACTCGGGCGCGGGGCCGGCTCGGAATTATTTTTTCAAGGAAAGCCTGACCATCGTCGGCTGGGTGGCCATGTGGCGCCCGATCGAGATGTATTTGTACGACTGGTGGCCCGTGGCGAGGCAGATCCGTACCTATAAAAAGCTGAGCGTGATTCCCGTGGAAGTCGCCAAGAATCCGTACGGCACGGCCCCTCAAGCCAAATTTCAGTGAGCCTCCCGTGGCGGAACACGAAAATCCCGCGTCGCCCCGTTTCTCCCTGAAAGACAGCCTGCGCAGCTTCGGGCCGGTGATCGTATCACTCTTCGCGGCCGTGGGCATCCTCACGTTCCTGTTCCGCTACGTCAACCTGCAGCCCGCGGTCGAAGAAAACTTTTTCTTCTCCAACGAAGATCCCCAGCTCCGGGAAGACAAAAAAATCTCCGCCATTTTTCCGCAGACCGCCCAGATCATCCTGAGCGCCTCGGGCGATCTCGCGTCCGAATCGTACCAGCTCAAAGTCAAAGATTTGAGCGACGTCTTCGCGGCCATGCCTGAAGTGCTCGCGGTGCAGTCGCTCTCGCGGGGACCTGACAGTCTCGAGGACGCGATGGAGAGCGAGTTGTGGCGGCGCACCCTCATCGCCAAAGATAAGGACGCTTCCTTTATTTTCATCTTCCTGAAAGAAAATCCCACGGAAACTTTCATCACTCAGGTGCGGAAGCTGCGCGAAAAATATCAGGCCCCGGATTTCCGCCTCATGATTTCCGGAGGACCGTACATCGTGGAGATGATCCGCCGCAGCCTGTTCCGCGACCTGCAGGTCTTCAGCGTGACGGCGCTCGCCATGTTTTCGCTGTGCCTGCTTTTTCTTTTCCGCTCCTACTGGATCGTGGGCGGCACGGTCGTGTCGTCGCTCATCGCAAGCGCGCTCGCGCTGATCGCCAACCAGGCGCTGCGCATCCAGATGGGATTCCTGACGTCGAATCTTTCCACCATCGTTTTCGTGCTCACGCTCTCGCACATCACGTTCCTGACCGCGGACTGGAAACAGATCATGGACGCCAGGAGCGGCGGTAAAAATCCGGGCTGGAAGGCGGCCCGGCAGACGTTCGAGGCCGCGCTCTGGAGCACGGCCACGGCGCTGCTGGGTTTTCTCAGCCTTTTTTTCGTGCAGGCCAAGTCGCTCCGCCAGTTCGGCGCGGCCGGCTCCATCGGCGTTTTTTTCTCGCTCATCGGGGCGTACGCCATTTACCCGTGGTTCCTCGACTGCCAGAAAACAAGGCCGCATTTTTTCAAGGCGCGTCCCCAGGTGGATGCCCGGATGGCCGCGTTTTTCAAAAAGCCGCAAGGGTGGGTGACGGCGGTGTTCGCGCTGCTCACGCTGCTTTCGGTTCCTGTCCTTTCGCGGCTCAACACGGACCCGAGCCTGTTCACGTATTTTCGCAAAGGCGGCGAGATCCGCGAAGGCCTCGAGTACATCGACAAGAACGGCGGCAGCAACATCCTGAACATCGTCGTGTCGGACCCCGGCGGCGCGGAGCTGAACACCCGCGAAGCCATGCGCCGCATGTGGGAACTCCAGGAAGCCCTGGAAAAAGATCCGGCGGTGGGCAGCGTGGTGTCGATCCCGCTGCTGCTGAACGAAGCCAAGCGCTCGAAGCTCGCCAAGTTTCTGACCAACGAATGGCTGCTGGACATCATGGAAAGCCCGCGCTTCGGGGAAATCGCGAAATATTTCATCACGTCCGACCGCAAACAGGCTTTGTTCACGCTGCGCATGAAAGAAGGGGGACTCCAGGAAAAACGGCTGGACGCGGCCGAGCGCGTGCGGCAGGTCGTGACGGGGCAGCATTTCAAAGCGGATCTCATCGGCGGGATTTTCGTGCTGCAGGGCCGGCTGGCGTCGCTGGTCAACACGAGTCTGATCTCCGGCGGCATCCTGATGAATGCCGTGATCCTTTTGATCACGTGGTTTCTCTCGCGCTCGCTGCGCGTCGCGGCCGCGATGCTGGCCAGCCTTTACTTTGTCCCGGCCGTCATGTTCGGAGTTTTCGGCCTTTTCCGCGTGCCCATCGACATTATTTCCGCGCCCGCCGTGAACCTGGCGCTCGGCATGGGCGTGGATTCCATGATCCACATGGTCATCCACATCCGGAGAAAAGGGGAAGACATCCGGGATTGGAAGTCCTGGGCCGGCGCGCGGGAACATCTGCTCGAGCCGATCCTGTGGTCCACGCTCGTCGTTTCCGCGGGCTTCGCGGTTTTCATGATGTCGAATTTTCCGCCCACGCAGCGTTTCGGCGCCGCGGTCATGCTCGGCACGCTTCTCACACCCGTGGGCGCGCTGTTCACCCTGCCGTACCTGGGCGGCGCGCCGCTGCCGTTCAACCTCAAAAGGAAAAAATAATGCGTCTCACCGGCCTGCCGCCGCTCACTCCTGAGCGTCCCCGGCTGCTGCTCCTCGGAACCTTTCCCGGCGTGCTCTCGCTCCAGAAGCGGGAATATTACGGAAACCCGATGAACGGCTTTTGGAAAATCCTGTGCGGCGCGCTCGGCGTTTCCGAGGTGCCTGCCGCTTACGCGGAAAAAAAGCGGATGCTCCGCCGGCACGGCATTGCCTTGTGGGATGTTTTCGGCTCGTGCGAGCGAAAAGGTTCCGGCGATCACATGATCCGGAATTTCTGCGTGAGCGATGTGCCGGGATTTTTAAAAAAACATCCGTCCATCCGGAAAGTGATTCTCGAAAGCCGCACCGCGGAGAAAATCTGGAAAAGCCATTTCGAAAAGCACACGTCCGTTCCCGGCGTTTATGTGCCTTCGCCGAGCAGCCGCGCGCGGCTTCCGCTGCCGGAAAAAATCAAGTGGTGGAAAAGGGCTTTGGAGAACGGCAAATAAGGCCCCGTTGACGGGGAACCCGGCGCTTTCTATACTGCACGCGTGAAAAAGTCCTTTTACCTTGTCGTATTCCTGGCGGCCCTCAATGCCGCGGCCGCTTCCGTGCCCGCGCATTTCCGGCCGGCCTGGTGGAGTCTCGGCGCGCATCCCCAGACGATCTGGGCCTTTCTTCTGCGTCCCTATCCCGACGTCCCTGTCCATCGTGAGCAGCTCGCGGCGCCGGACGGCGATTTCTTCGACGTGGATTGGATGCCGGGAGAAGCCGGCGCGCCGGTGGTGATTATGGTGCATGGCCTTGGAAGCTCGTCCGAATCCAAGAACATGCGCACGCTCATGAAGGCGGTGCACGACAAGGGATGGCAGGGCGCGGCCTTGAACTGGCGCGGCGCGCTCAGCCCGAACAAGGCGCCGATAATGGATAATTCCGGGCGCACCGAAGATCTTGCCCAGCTCGTGCGGGAGGTCTTGTCGCGTTACCAGGCCAAGGAAATTTACCTGGTCGGCTACTCGGCCGGCGGCAACAAAGTCCTCAAATACCTCGGCGAGAATCCCCAGGCCGTTCCGCCCGAAGTCAAAAAAGCCGTGGCGGTTTCCGCGCCCTACGACCTGGAAAAATCCGTGGATAATCTGGACAAAGGCCTGGATAAAGTGCTGTACACCAAGCGCCTTCTCAAGGCGCTCAAAGCGCGAGCCGCGGCGAAAGAAAAACAATTTCCCGGGCTGATTCCCGTGGAGAAGGCGGAGAAAGCCGGGACGTTCCGCGAATACGACCGCCTGGTCACCGCGCCTCTGGCCGGCTTCATGGACGAAAAAGAATATTACACGGCCGCAAGCTGCGGGAATTATCTCGAAAAGATCGACAGGCCCGCGCTCCTCGTGCACGCGCGCAACGATCCTTTTCTGCACGGCGGCCAGCTGCCCCTGGAAAAAATCAAAAATTCCGCGTTCCTTCACCTCATGATGACGCCCGACGGCGGCCATCTGGGTTTCGTCACGGGGTTTGTCCCGTTCCGGACCGGGAACTGGCTGGAAAAAACTATCGTCGAATTTCTGGGTACCGATGCCTGAGATCAGCAGCCGCACGCAGGCCTTTACCGAGTCCGTCATCCGCCGCATGACGCGCGTCGCGCATCAGACCGGCGCCGTGAACCTGTCGCAGGGATTTCCGGATTTCGATCCGCCGGCCAAACTCCTGGAAGCGCTGAAAAACATTGCGCTGAAAGGCCCGCACCAGTATGCCGTGACCTGGGGCGCGCAGAATTTCCGCGCGGCGCTGGCCAGGAAGCAGAGCCGCTTCATGGGCATTCCCATCGATCCGGACGCGAACATCGTCGTGACCTGCGGCAGCACCGAAGCCATGATGGCGGCCATGATGTCCGTCACCAATCCCGGCGACAAGGTGATCGTGTTCTCGCCTTTCTACGAAAATTACGCGGCCGACGCGATCCTGACGGGCGCGGTCCCGATCTACGTGCCGCTCGAGCCGCCGTCTTTCGAGATCAACCGCAAGGCGCTGCGCGCGGCGTTCGAGCAAAGGCCCAAGGCGCTTGTCCTTTGTAATCCCGGCAATCCCACGGGCAAGGTGTTCACGCGCGGCGAGCTGCTGGAGATCGCCGCGCTCGCGGAAGAATTCGACGTGTTCGTCCTGACCGACGAAGTCTACGAGCACATTGTCTACGCGCCGCACCGCCATACTTATTTTGCGTCGCTTCCCGGCATGTTCGAGCGCACCGTGTCGTGCAGCTCGCTTTCGAAAACGTATTCCATCACGGGCTGGCGGCTCGGCTACATCATCGCGCCGCCTAAAGTCGTGGACGCGGCGCGCAAGGTGCATGATTTCCTGACCGTGGGCGCGGCCGCGCCGCTGCAGGAAGCCGCGGTCACGGCGCTGGAGTTTCCGGATTCGTATTATCTGGAGCTGCAGGCGCATTACACGAAAAGCCGGGACCTGTTCCTCGGGCTGCTGGCCGGCACGGGCCTCAAATATACGGTGCCGCAGGGCGCTTATTACGTGATGGTGGACGTCAGTGAATTTAAGCCGCAAAGCGACGTCGAATTCTGCGAATGGCTGGCCCGCGACGTGGGGGTCGCGGCCGTGCCGGGATCGAGTTTTTTTCGAGAAGACGTGCGCCATTTCATCCGTTTCCATTTCGCGAAAAAAGAAGAAACGCTGCGCGAGGCGGGAAAACGCCTGTCGTTTTTGCGCGAACGCGCGTGGAGGCGCGCATGATTCCCTGGGTCCTGATCGACACCGCGCCCATGCCGGGCGGCAAAGACCTCAAGCTCTACCGGCACGACGCGGACTTCGCGATCCGTTCCGGCAACGTGGAAGTCATGAACAGCCGCATGCACGGTTCCGAAGAAGTGCTGTCGGACATGGCCTGCGCGCAGATCGCCAGGATCGAAGAGCCGCGCCTTTTGATCGGCGGGCTGGGCATGGGATTCACGCTGAGGGCCGCGCTGAACAGGCTTCCGCCGAAGGCGAGAGTCACGGTCGCGGAGCTCGTGCCCGCGGTGGTGAAGTGGAACCGCGGCGTGCTGTCGGAGCTGGCCGGGCATGCGCTCAAAGACAAACGCGTCTCGGTGGTGGTGGAAGACGTGTCGAAACTCATCCGCGACGGCAAGAACGGGTATCATGCCATCATTCTCGACATCGACAACGGGCCCGGAAGCGTGTGGCGGGACGAGAACAACGCGCTCTACAGCGAACGCGGGCTCGAGGCCGCGTTCCTGGCGCTTCAGCCCCGCGGCGTGCTGGCGGTTTGGTCGGCGGGACCGGACCGCGGCTTCACGCGCGCGCTCAACCGCGCGGGCTTTGACGTGAAAGAAGTGCCGGTGCGCGCGCGCATCGACGGCAAGGGCGGCGGCCACCATCATCTGTGGCTCGCGCGGCGTTTCACCGCGGCGCCGCCTCTCATCAATCCGAAACGGAGATAAGGGCATGGAAAATACGGAAAAGCGCATCATCGAGCTCGAGAAAAAGATGGCCTTCCAGGAGCACACGATCGAGCAGCTCAACGAAGTCGTCATCCTCCAGCAGAAAAAGCTGGAAGCTCTCGAGCGCGAAACCAAACAGCTCAAGCAGCAGGCCGCGAGCGGCGCGTTCATCAAAAAGCCGGAAGAAGAAACGCCGCCGCCGCATTATTAGAAAGGCCCCTCTCCCTAACCCTCTCCCCAAGATGGGGAGAGGGAAGGGTGAGGGGAATGAATCATGAAAATTTTAAATCTTTCAATCGTCCTTATGCTTCTCGCGCCCGCGGCGTGGGCCGCGCCCGCCGTCATCGGCAAAGTGGAGCGCGTGCGCGGCCCGGTCGAATGCGCGGACGAGACGGGCGCCAAGCGCGAGCTCAAAAACGGCGGCGACGTTTACCTGCGCGACGTGATCGAGACCGGAAGCAGAGGCTATGTCAAAATCGACCTGCTCGACAAGACCAGCCTCACGGCCGGCGCCTCGAGCCGCCTTGTCCTCGACGAATTCGTTTATGACGCGGACGCGCGCTCGGGCAAGGCCGCGTTTTCCCTGGCGCGCGGCCTCTTCCGCCTGGTGACGGGCGAGATCGTAAAGCAAAATCCGGAGAACATGAAGGCCTCGCTCGCCGTGGGCGATTTCGGCATCCGCGGCACGGCCGTCCTCGCGCAGACTTCCGCGGACGGATCGCGCGTCGTCCTCGAAAGCCGGAGGCAGGACGCGCAGCTCGTGCGGCACGTCGTCGTCGGAGGCAGCGAAGCGAACGGCCGGCGGGGTGAGACCGCGCTGGAAAACGAAGGCGAGGCCTGCGACGTGAGGCCGGGGCAGCTGCCGGGCCAGAAATTTGCGCTCGGCGCGAAAGTCCTCGAAGCGATGCAGCAGGCTTTGGAACCGCCTTTGGAAGACGACGTTTTCGACCAGGTCGACAAGCTCAATGGGTCTCGTTCCGGCCGTCCGGGCGTGCAGCCCCGCGACATGGAAGGCGGGCAGGAAAATGACGATTCGCAGCCTTCGCACGAAACCCGCTCCGGACAGTAAAAAAATCTTTCGGATCCTCTTCAGTATCTGCTAGCACGAAGAAGCAAGACGACGCATCCCTGACCCGTCAAAATCGGGCTCTCTAGGCAGGCGCGGAAACAGTGGGTAAACTCTAACAACCCTATGCGCCTCCTTACGTTCTGCAAAAAAACAACGGCCCTTTTTCTCTGCGCATCCCTGCTGCTTTCCGACGGCTCTCTTTATGCCGCGGCCACGGCCACGCCGTCCCAAGAGCTCGCGTTCCGGCTTCCCAAAACCTTCGCGGAGGTGCAGGAATCTTTCCGCGGGACTTCGGGGAAAACCATTTTTTATCTCCAGGACGCGCACGATTCGCTGGAAGCGCAGCGCAACATTGCCCGCAGCATCCGGTTTCTCGTCGAGAAGTACGGCGTGCGCACGGTTTTCGAAGAAGGCTACGAAGGCCCCGTGCCCACGGCGCGTTACTTCGGCTTCATGAAGGACGCGGCGGCGCGCAAAAAAGTCTCGGATTTCCTGCTCGACAAACTCAGGATCGGCGGCGCGGAGTACGCGCACATCAACCGCGCGCACGACTTCAGGCTGATCGGCGCGGATGATCTTGCCAAATACAAAAAGAACCTGGCGGCTTACCGCGAATCCGCGCGGCATCAGAACGAAGTGGAGCGCGACCTGCGCGCGATTTCCGCCCTCGTCGAAGCGCTCGTCCAGCGCGATTTCCCGAAACCGCTCAAAGACTGGCTGAAGCTCCGCGACCGGCACGAAGCCGGGCAGGCGGACCTTCTGGATTACGTGAGGCGCGCCGTGAAGATGGCGGAGAATCCCGCGGGCGCGCCGCATCTCGCTCTTCTGGCCGAGGCTCCGGAATCTTCGGAAGCCGCGGCGGAACTTGCCGCCGTGGAGCCCCGCGCGATTTTCGAAGAGCTCGGCACGCTCGAGCAGGCCATTGCCGCGCCATTCCTGAAAACGCCCCGCGACCTCGAGCTTTTCCGGTACCGCGAGGCGCTTCACCTGCTGCTGCGGCTGAACCGGAGGGACGTGACGTCCTCGGAGTACGAGGCCTCGCAGCAGACGCTGGCCGACCTCGACACGCAGAAGCTTGCCGGATTTCTCGCGCGCGAGACCGGAAAATCCCTGGCGCTTTCCAGGGCCTGGGAGAAAAGCCTGCGGACCGCCTCGCTTTTTTACGAGACCGCGCTCGAGCGCGACGGCGCGGTCGAGGCCGCGCTTTCGAAGTTCCTGCGGGAGCCCGGCGAAAACGCGGCCGTCCTCGTCTACGGCGGCTTTCACAAAGACAACATCCTCGCCATCCTCAAAAAGCTGGGCGTTTCCTATCAGGTGGCCGCGCCCGCCATTCCCGCGCCGGATCCGGTGCATGAAAATTATTACCGGCAGCTCATGACGCTCGGCAGCCTCGCGTACGAACGGCCTTTCATGGCCGCGGGCGCGGCTGCGAAAGCCACACGCGCGCCGTCGTCGTTCGTGGAACCGTTCGGCGAAGCCGTGATCGGCGGCCTTTACCGCGCGGCCTCGCGCAATCCCCGCGTTTCCGCGGAGCTTCTCGACCGCGTGCTGGAAACATCGGGCAAATCCGAACTGCGGCGGCTGGACGACTTCAAGCTCAAGCGGCTGACCTACATCGATCTCGAGGGAGCCGAGATGGACGAGCTCCTCGGCATTTACCAGCACATCCGCGAAAGCATGGAAGCTTCCGGCTATGAAGCGCTCGAGGAATTCGGGGACGACAGCCGTTTCCTTCATGTCGTCGAGAGTTTGAAAGAGACGAGTTACGGCATCACGAACGGGGAAGGCAACCTCGTCGGTTTTGTTTTGAATAACCCCTATCCCGCGGCAGGCGATGCTTACCTGGGCATCGAGCTCATCGGCATCGATCCGGAATATCAGCGGGAAGGATTTGGGCGCCGTCTTCTCGCCATGAGCCAGGTGCTCGGACGCAAGCTCGGGAAAAAGGCGCTCGCGATCGACGTGGATCCGCAGAATCTTCCGATGATCCGGCTTGCCCTCGGATTCGGTTTTCATTTCGTGGACCGGAACTGGAGGCGCCGGCGTTACGCGGGCATGATCAAGAACATTCCGCCGCTTAACGGCCACGACTCCAAAGCCGGCCGCGCGGAACTCCGCACCGGTGCCGATGCACCGGTACAGCCAAACATTCCGCGCGCCGAACGCGCGGAATTGCGCCGCCTCAACGAGGCCCATACCGCCGCTGTCGTATCGATTTCCGATCTCGACGACGACGAGACAGACGGCTTGCTGGGAGTTTATCAAGGCATCCGCGAAAATATGCTCCGCCAGGGCTTCGAACCTTATCAGGAATTTCAGGACGACGAAATGTTCGTTTCCGAAATGGAGAGGCTGGAGGAGGCAAGTTTCGCGGTGACGGATCAAGACGGAAACATGGCCGGCTTTATTTTGAACGATCCCGAGCCCGATGTGGGAGAGCAATATCTCGAAGTGGAGCTGATGGGCGTCGATCCCGGCCAGCGCCGGCAGGGCCACGCGCTCCAGCTTCTGGCCGCGAGCCAGTCGCTTGCCCGCCGGTGGGGAAAAACGGCGCTGTGGCTGGAAGTCGAGGCCAGCAACACTTCGGCCATCCGGCTTTATAAAGGCTTCGGCTTCAAGACCGCGGGCCGCGGCGAAGAGTCCGGTTACATTGTGATGAAGAAATACCTCCGGCATCACGCCCACGGCCAGCGTGAGGACAGATTCCGCGCGGAGCTGCGCTCGATCTATGAGCCCTGGCTTTTGAAACTGGCGGCCGACGCGCGTGTCGGCGTGAGGGATTTCGAAAGCACGGGCAAAGGTTTTCTCAAAATGACCGCCCAGCCGTTCGCGGACGGCGTGGTCGCGGCGTTTCCGGCGGATGCGCGGGGAAAAGTTTTTGTCGCGGGAAGCGGGCAGGGCCTTTTCGAAGTGAAGCTCGCGAAGGAGCGCCCGGGACTCTCGATTTTCGGCGTGGAATACGATCTCGGGCTTTTGGGCGACAGCCAGCGAATCGCGGCAAAGGCCCAGGAGCAGAAAATCATCAATCCCGGGCAGGTTATTTTTCAGGGCGGCGACTTCAACGGCGCGGAATTCGGCGCCCGCATTGCCGAAGCGGATTATGTTTACTACTACGACGGCGGCACGAAAAAACCGGACGACCTGGCGGAAACGCTTATCCGTTCCATGAAACCGGGCGCGCGCCTGATCGTGTTCGGTTCGCAGCGCTGGGAGCCGGATTTTGTGGACGCGCTGCGCCGCTCGGGCTCTTTCAAGCTCGAAACCGATGATCGTCCGGTTTATGTGCTCCTCCGGGAAGACCAGCCGTGGAAAACCGAAAACCGCGCTGAGCTCCGCTCCGGCGTCCCGCAGTGGCTGGAAGAGCTGATGCGCGAAAAGGGCATCGCGCTGCGGGCCGACGAAAGCACGGAGGCCGGAATTCTCGTGCCCACGGCGGGCCAGGCCGCGGCGCAGGTCATCAGTGCCGTGCCGGAAAAAACAAAGTTGAATATTTTTGCCGCGGGAAGCGGGCAGGGGATTTTCGAGCTGCAGCTTGCCAAAGAAAGGCCGGACGCGGAAATCTTCGGCGTCGAATATCATCTGGGCGCCCTCGGTGAAAGTCAGGCCCTTGCGGAAGAAGCAGAGAAAAGAAACCTCATCAAACCGGGGCAGGTCCAATTCGCAGGCGGGAATTTCAACAAGCCCGACTTTGCCGGCCGCATCGCGCAGGCGGACATTGTTTATTATTTTGACCAGGGAACGAAGTTCCCCGAAGAATTCGCCGAAACACTTCAGCGTTCCATGAAAGCCGGCGCCCGCCTCATCGTCCTGGCCGCGGGCTCACGGGAGCCGCATCTTTTGGATGCGCTGCGCCGCTCGCTGGCGTTCGAAACGGAAAGCGCGGCCCATCCCGTCTATGTTCTCCGCCGTCTTGAAGCCGAAGGAGATGCCGCGCAAGGCCGCGCGCTTCTGAGGCAGTGGATGAAAAACGCGCCCGCCCTTCTCGAGCGTCCGGCGCTGGGCGCCGTGGTCGCGCTGCCTCCCGCGGGCACGAAACTGGATGCCGATCCGGCGCGCCATGAACTCATGATGACGGCGCTTGTGGAGCGCCTCGTCGAAATCTACCGCGGCAATTTCCCCGATGCCTCTCCCGAAGAGAGAACGCCGGAGCATTGGCGCAAACAGCTGGAAGACCCGGACCTGCGCCTGCTCCTCAAAGTCGACACGCAGGGCCGCATCGAGGGCATGCTGGTGGCGCAAAATTGGGGAGTGGAACGCCCCACGCTGATGCTGAAAACCGTGGCGGTCACGTTCGAAGAGCAGCTGAAAAAGAAGGGGGCCATGCTCCTGGATGCTTTCCTGCGCGAAGTGCACGCGGCGGGCCTTGCCGCGGACATCTGGTGGCTGACCAACTTCAGGGTGATCTCGCTTTATAAAACCTATTTGTCCCGCCGCGGCATTCCCTTTCGCTTTGATGATTACAACAAGTTCGAAGTCTCGGTCAAGGATCTGCGGGACTTCGTGAAGTCCAGCCGCTTTCCGCCTCCGAAACAGCCCGGCGATGTCGAGGCCCGTCTCGCCAAAAGAGTGCAGATCTGGGAAAAGACATATACGCTGGCCCACGTCGTGCGCGCGCTCGAGCACCGCTCAGGCCAATGGAGGCTGGGGCCCGCGATGTTCGAAGAGCTCGGCGAGGAAGACAAGGTCCTTGTCCTGGCCGCGCTTTCCGGAGAAACCCGCCGGCGTCTGGATTTTAATCTTTTGATCCAGGAATCGTGGGACGACGCCATCGCCCAGGCCGGCGGCGACGCGGGCAAAGCGCTGACGGCCCGCGAAAACGGCGCCGCGCTGCGGAAACTTTTGAGCACCCAGGTCTTCGAGGTTGGAAAACGTTTCGATGCGACCGGCATCGAAAACGGGTTCGACGACCTGGCGCAGATCATGCTGGAAGGCAAGGTGCGCTCGGACCATCACGGCTCTCTTATCGGCCATGCTCAATTCGGCGACACGGCCTCCGGGCTGCACGGCCCGCTCTACGTTGTGTTCAAAAAACGGACCGCGGATGAAACCTGGCGCGAAAGGGACAACCACCTTTATTACCTCGTTCCCGAATGGAGCGACGCGCGCGCCTACGTGATCCTGCTCCAGAAAGCCGCGGCGCGCCATTTGATTCTGCCGGAGCTCGCGGCCTCGATCGCGCAGAAAATCATCACCTACCGGCAGTTCGTGGACCGGAATTCAGAGCTGCGTTCCGCGGACCGGCGTTTGTCTCTGGAAGAAATTCTCGGGCCGGAACACGTTCAAATCATGGACCGCTTTTTCGCCGAAGGCTATTGGATCGAGCTCGAAGGCGCCGGCCGTGAAAGAAAGGTTCTTGTTCACCATCGTGATCCTTCGAAATTCCGCGCCTACCAGGAGCCGCCGGGAAAATATTCCCTCGTCGAGGCAGAAAATGGGACAGCCCAGCTCAGCGGCATTTATCCCGGCCTTCCTCAAAATACCCAATTCGGCCGCATTTTCATCGCGTTGTCGCTGCTCATGCTTTATGGGGACCGCGAGGCGCGCAAAATTTTTGAAATCCATGCTATCCAGAGCAAGACTTTGGCCGGAAGCCTGCAGAAGCTCGGGGCCTTCGGAACCGCATCGATCTACCCCGCGGCCGCGCACGGCGCCTATGCCGATGTCGCCATCCGCGGAAGCGTGCCATTAATCGACGAGGCCGGAGCCGCCGAGATCCGCCGGCGGAATGACCGCAATAAATCTGCCGGGGAACAGCAACACCCCGAATTGCGCGGGTTGGAAGAGGTTCGCGCCTATCTGGACAGCCGGCCGCACGCGGTTTGGTATGCAAGCTACGACGAAGCCGGGCAGGAATCCGTCGAGTACGTGAATCCTGCGTTCGCGAAAATATTCGGCACCACCGCGGAGGACATCCTCGCCAAGAAGACGTATGCGGCGATCAACCCTCCGGGTGCGCCCATCGACAAGTACAAGGCCGACGACCGGAAGGCGATGAAACGCGGCCTGTTCGCGGCGCGCGAAGGCGAGCCCGCCGTTACGGTGGTGAAAATCAAAATGGGAAAAGGCGTTTTGGGCATGTTCACGCCGGCCGCGTCCAAGGGAAAGCTTTCCTTTAAGAATCTGGAGCCGGAACTTGCCGAAACCCTGAGAGAATTCAATTACACTTCCGGAACTTTCCTCACGCGCCGCGAAAAAAAGATGATCGAGCATTCCTATCATAACGGCTTCCTGCGGCAGGGGGACGTCCCGAGTCGCCCGCTCTGGCTTTTCGGCGAGCATGAAGCGGTCATGCCGTTCGTGGCCAGTCAGTTCGGAGAATCAGAAGTGCCCGTCGTGGCGCCGGAACTTTACCGCGATAAGCGCGTTCTCGTGGCCCCTGGCTACGGTAATCTTCCATTCCTGGTGCGGATGCTCGGCGCGCGCGAGGTCGTGGCTGTTGACAGTGATCCCGTGACGATCGCCTGGCAAAAATTGAAATGGAAAACCGGCGGCCGTGACGCGATGCAATGGCTTTTTACTTACGAGCATTCCGGGTCCATCCCGCGCATGCATCATCGCGGGACCTGGTATGCCAGGCTCAACCGCCCTCAGGCGGCGGACGTGATGACCGGGCTTTCTTTTTATACGGACAACGTCCTGAAGCCTCTCGGCCGCGGCAAATTCGATTTGATCGTGACGCCTTATTTGTTCGGATTCCCGGGCGGCCTTGACATGGAAGAGCTGGCCAATCAGGCCCTGGACAATTTCCGGGAAAGCCTGGCCGAAGGCGGCCGTATTCTGATCCTGCCGGGAAAAATCGAATCAGCTCAGATTGCGGAAAGCCGCTCGAAAGATATTTTTCAGCACTACCAGGAATGGCTGGAAGGCCTGAAGGCCAAAGGCTGGGATGTGCAGTACAGCGAGGCTTACCCGTTTTATGATTTCAGCCAGGGGAATGTCCAGGGCCGCTACGCGATCCTGACGCCTCCGAAATCCGAGCTTCGAGCGGCGCAGACCGCGCTCGAATTGAAGGGCTTCGACGACAGAGCGCCGCTCTGGGCTTTTCTCATGGCCTTCGGCATCGACCCGGCGCGGGCACGCGTGAAGCCTCTCGAGGATAAATGGGGACGCGTGGAAGTCGCGCAAGACGCAGTGTTCGGCGTGCCCGCGGGCAAGCCGCTTCAGGATGCCGTCTACGAAAGCGCCATGGGCATTTTCGGCGAACGCGAGATCGAGCCGCTGTTGGAAAAGAACGGGCACTCGAAGGAAACGGCCCTCAACTATCTTTATCTTCTGACCTATGAAAATAAACCCGCGGCGCTGGTCTGGGCCATTCCGGGCGCGCCGTTTTCTCCCATCCCGTTTTATTCGTTTACCGTCCAGAGCCAGGCGTCTTTCTGGCAGAGTCCGGGCGGGGGACAAGCTCAAACTTTCGCTGACGCGCGTCTCGAGGAGTTCATCCGCCGGCACCACAAAAAAGATTACGGCAAAAACCCTGTTCTGCAGGGAGGCATCCCTCTTGATGCGGCCAATAACGGCATCCGCGGGATTCCCTGGCTTCAATTGAGGGAATTCAAAAACGGCGTAGTCCTTCCGACCGTATTTACCCTGGACCATGATTCGACACAGGATCTTTGGACGTTCGTGCAGCGCGTCGAAAGTTTGGGGATCGTCAGCCTGGCCGGCAAAACGGTCTCCGAAGTGGGCGCCGGCGCGGGATGGCTCGGCGCGCAAGCCGCTTCGCGCGGCGCGCAGGCCGCGCTTTACGATTTGACTCTTATCAAGGCCGCAAGCGCGTGGCTGACGGCCAAACGGAACGGTGTCGCGGACAACGTCTCTTCTTTCCGCTCGAAGGACGCTTCCATCCTGCCGCCCAGCGATCTTTATCTGTGGAACATTCCCGATTTTTCAAATCAAGCCCCCGATCTTTCCAAGGGCGGGCCCATGACGCAGAATGACAACATCGACGTCAACAACCGCGTCAGGCCGGAAGACGTCGAAAAAGTTTTCCGCGAAGTGCGCGCCAAGGCCAAGCCGGATTCGCTTTTTGCCGTGCGCATTAACACCAAGGACAAATCCGCGTTCCGGCATTTGGCACGGGCCGCGGGATGGGAAATTCATCCCCGTGAATTGGACATCGATACCAAGGATTTGGCCGGCGGCCTGTATTTTGTGCTTCAGCCTTCGCGTCCGGAGCCCAAGGACATTCGAGCCGTGCTCCGCCAGGCAAAATCCGTAGAGGATTATGCGGGCTTGGGCCGCATGGTCGACGTGGAAGAGGTTCTGCGCCTTCTCCCGCTCGAGGAAGAAAGGCAGGCGCTCGGCAGCGCGCTTTTTGAGGTGAGTAAGACGGCGTTTGAAATGGACGTGGACGAGGACTTCGTGCCCGTGCCCCTGGTTTCCGATGCTTCTGCGCGGCGCTTCTTTTTCGTGGATGATACGGGCTCGATCACGGGATATGTGAAGTTCCGCGTCAAAGAGGGCGAAGCCTTTCTCGATGACATCGAGACGCTGAAGATCACGGACCGGAAGCCCGGACGCGGGCAGATCCTGATGAACTATGCATTGCGCCAGATGAGAAAGGAAGGGTTCGGCCGCGTGATTTTATATCCCACGGAAAAAGCGATGCCCTTTTACGACACTTATGCTCAGGCGCGCGGCCTGGTTTTCGGCCTGGTCGATCCGCTGCATGACCGCTACAAATTTTTCATCGATTTCTCCGGCGCGCCGGACACAGCCCTGCAAAAAATCGTCCTCAAGGAATCCGGCCATCCGGAGCTGCGCGCCGTTCCCGACGAGACTCTGGCTTCGATGCTGTCCGCGGCTTTCGAGCAGGCGTTCCTTGGGCATCAGGCCTTCCTGGCTCCGGAAGACGAACGGCGTTTCGAAGCCATGCCGGACATCGAAGTGGGCGAGGAAGAAGAGTTCCCGCGCTTTCCGTTCCGTTTCAACGGCCCGGACACCGTGCGCGTTTCCCGCTCCTTTCTCCAGATGCTGCAAAATCCCGCGGGCGCCGGCCTCATGCCCGGCCCTGAGTGGCTCCGCGAAACCGCGAGCGTTATCGAAAAGAGGCGGGCCAATCCTCTGTCGGAATACGTTTACAACACCGTGTTCATGGAAGCCTTGAACGCCTGGCGCCGCGCCACGGGCCGTGAGGTTCCCGAGATGGAAATCATCGAGATCGATCCGGGGCAGTTTCCTCCCTCGGAGCCGGCGGGACAACGAAAAGTCCCGGCGTCCGAAGACCTGGTCAGCGGGGTGGACGCCATGGTCGCGCGGGTCAATAAGCTTGCCGCAGAAGCCGCGGCGGAAATCGGCAGCGGCACCGTGACCGCTTATTATGATGGAAGCGAAGCGGGCGCCGTCCGGGTCCGGGGCGGAAAAGTTCCCGAAGGCATGACGCTCGGATGGAAGACCGCGCTTTTCGTGGGCGAGGAGATCGCGGGCTCGGGACAGACGGACCGCCTGCCCGAAGCCGACGAATTCCTTCGCGTCACGCGCGAAGGTTCGGCG
The DNA here is from genome assembly GCA_035495615.1 of Verrucomicrobiia bacterium. Taxonomy (NCBI): domain Bacteria; kingdom Pseudomonadati; phylum Verrucomicrobiota; class Verrucomicrobiia; species Verrucomicrobiia bacterium. The sequence goes on from DATJFP010000051.1 coordinate 28,917, forward strand.
ATCAAAGTGGAGCTGGTGAAAAGCGAACTGCGATCGACGAATGGCGAAAGCGAAACCGAAATCGAGACGTATGAATTGAAACGCCGAAGCGCGCCGGAGGATGATTTTGCCAAGGTCACGCTTTTTAAGGACGCGTCCGGCGTGATCCAGGAAGCGTACCTCACGTTTGCCGAGCGCAAGGTCGAGGCCGTGGTCAAACAAAAGACCGTGCAGGCCAAAGAAGTGCGCTGGATCAAGATGGACATCGAGAAAAAGCAGGCCGTCAATTTCGTGCGCCTGAAGAACGCGAAGAACGAAGTGATCGAAACGCGGCAGTTTCCGCACAAAGATTTGCAGCCGGATTATTTCGCGGACATTCAGGACGCGGTGCTCGCTCTTTCCGATCAGATCGACGAGCTCAAGGCGCGCCGCGTCGACGGCGACGACCAGAGCCCGGAAGCGCTTTCGCTCGAAGAATCCCTTCAGGCGCTCGTCCACGTGCGCCGGCTCGTGGGCAATGTTTTCCGCGCGGCGCCGGCGCCGGATTTTGTTTCCATCACGCTCGGGCCGCACCGCGAAATCAAAGTGCGCCTTATCCAGGACGAAGCCGCGGGCGAACTGCGCGCCGTGTTTCCGTTCTCGGAAGAGCCGGAGCATCACGAACAGCATCAGTTCGTCATCACGATCAATCCCCACGCGCAGCCGGCGGTCGCGATTCACATGTACGTCCGCCGCGTCCACGAAGGCGAGCTGATCGATGCGCTCGACGTGAGGCCCGGGCCGGGCGAGCCCGCGCACGCGGACACGGGCTTCAGCTTCGAAGACCCGGAAGCGGAAGAAGACCAGGATTACGAACTCAGCATGTCGGACATCCAGATGGCGCTCGAAGACTGGTTCGAGAGCCTGCCCGCGGAGCAGCAGACGCCTTTCCTGCGCGAGCGCATTTTCGAAACGCTGGCCTCGCTTTTCAAGGAATCCGAAGACGCCGCGCCTTCGCGCACGCTTGCCGAACACGCGGCCCTTTACGCGCCGGCCTTTGAATTGATGTCGGCGGCGGGGCGGAAGGAACAGATTGTCCGCGAGCTGCGGCTTATCGGGAACCGCGCCAAGGCGCTTTCGGCGCGCGCGAAAAAATACGAATGGCTGGAGAATCTTTCGCTGGTCGCATTTCTCCTGAGCGTGCGCCTGGAAGAAGCGAGTGTCAACTTTACCTCACGGCATCCGGAAATCCTGGAAGTGACCGTGGGATTTTTCGAGCAGTTCGGCGAAGTCTTTCCCGCCCTGACCGAAGACAGCACCCTCCTGGGACGGCTTTCCAAAAATCCGGGGCAGGAATACGAGCTTCTCATCCAGCTCGCGGAGGTCCTCCGCAATGAATTGCGCGCGGAAGATCTCGACGAGGGCACGCTCCACAAGTGGATCAAGGGCAATTACGTGGGGGATCTGGCGGCCTGGATCCGCGACCCGAACGCGGCGCCGGAAGTCCGGCTTGACCGCGCGCGGCGCTACCTTATCGGGGCCGGCCTCATCCCTCATCATGGCGCCGTGCTGTCGGCCGTCGCGGCGGAGACGGGGCAGCACGTGGAGAATTACGTGTACCGGATGAACGAAGAAATCTTCGATCGCCTGGAAACCATGGCCCGGGAAAAGAAAGGTTACGTTCCCGGCGTGATTTATTTCAACGACGAAGGCCTGCTGCGGAATTTTTCCGCGCCGCTGGCCGCCTTGCCGGAGGTGCATTCGGAGCTTGCCCAGCGGTTTTTCGGCGTCGAAGGCATCAAGCTTCTGCGCGAAGTCCTGCCGCCGCAATCCGAAGAACACTGGTGGAATACTCTGGGGACCCTTGAAAATCCCGAGGGCATGCGGCAGTGGATTCTGGACACGCTCGTGCCGTCTTTGCGCGAAGCCAATCGCCGGAAATTTCGCCCGGAACTGCGCTCCGCGAAAAGTGAAACCGCGGAGGCGGATTTCGAAGCGTCGGTCCGGAAATTCGCTTCTCTTGTGCGCCGCGATACCATCCTGGCTCTGGGTGAAAATCCCGACGACGAGAAATCCATGCTGGAATGCCCGATGTGCGCCATGGCGACGCCGCTGATAAATAATCTGGCGGCCGAATTTTTCAAGAACGATCCCGCCGTCAAGGTTGAAAGCTGGGGCGGGCTGGTGAGGCAAGCGGGCTCCGAAGGGCAGGCGAATCCGCCTTCCTTTTTCCATTTCTGGACGGAGATCGAACGGGAAGGAAAACGTTTTTACGTCAGCGTGATGGACGGCCAGATGGGCGTGAGGGAATGGGCCTTGGGACCGAACGTGACCGAGCTTCCGGCCGGAGACGGCAAATACGAATTCTTGAAAAGTTCCGGATGGCGAATCGTCATGGCTGAAAAACAGGACATGATGCGCATCTACCGGTTTGTCGCGCGGCTTTCGAATCTCCAGCATTTCGAAGACGCCGGAAGCCCTCTCCACAGCGCCGAAGCCGTGCGGGACCACTTGGGGCGGATGGCTTCGCTGTTGATCAAGGAAGGTATTTTCCAAGGCAAGACGGAACTTCGCACTGCCAGAAACAAAGCTTTGGATGCCGTGGGGAAAAAATCCCTGGAGCAGTTTGCAATGCCTGCCGCCGTTTTTCTGGAGGCGCGCGAGCTGGTCCAGCTGACCCCGGCCCAGTCGAGCCGGCAATGGGAAGAAATCCTGACGCTCGTCTCCCTGCACAAAGGGCTCGACGTGTACATAACCGGCACGGACCGTTATCCTCTTTCGAACCTGAAACTCCCCAAACTCCAGAAACTCCTGGCCGAACATTCGGACCGCCTCCATCTGGGCCTGCACGACCGCGCGAATCTCGCCAAAAAGAAAATTTTCATCCAGGCGTCTTTTATTTCCGGCGGCACGGCGAAGGACACGGAAAAGCTGCTGGCCTCGCTCAAGCAAAGCTATGGCATCCGCCAAGCCGTGTATGCGCTGGATTACGCCCAGGCCGGCGCCTTGCGCGCTTTTCTCGGCATCGCGGAATCTTTCAAAGAAGCCGAGCTCATCCGGCAGATCGGCGAAGCCTACGCGGTCCGCGGGCCGAACGGGCGCTGGCAGATCGCGCAAACCTACCTGAACTCGGTCTGGACCGAGATGCAGAACCGCTACGCAGTTGCCTGGTCCGCGTAACGCGGCTACAATACGCCCATGCTCGAAGGGCGCCTAAAATTCCTGCCGGATCTTCTGCGGGCCGTGCTTTTCTGTGCCGCCTTTTTGATGGCGGGCTCGATTCTGTACACGGCCAGTTACTGCCAATCCGTCCTCGCGCATGACCTCCAGAAGTACGGCGTCCTGGTCCGCGGCGGGCAAGAGGATGCGGCGCCGAGAGTCGCGGCCTTCAAAGAAAAATTCCCCAACCGCTTCAACGATTCCCTGGAACTCCTGAGGCCCGAAGAAGTGCTGCATCACGCCACCTGGACCGTGATCGGCCGCTACGGCCTGATGCGCAGCCGCCCGCTCCTTTCTTATTATGAAAAGGACCTGGGCTTCGAACGCTACATGACGGGCGAACTCGCCGCGTTTACGCGGATCGATCTCTACAAGCTGAAGAAACTGAAATCCAAGAAAGATTCCGTGCGGCTGATGGCCTATGCGGCGTACTTCCTCGCGGTGCTGGCCCCGGCCTATTATCTCTCCCGCGTCATCCCGCGCCTGAAATTCTGAAACTTCCTTCCTCGAAATTTTCCGCGAGACCTCCGCGAGGCCTCCGTGATTGTTTCTCCGGATTTGCGCGGGTATTCTTGCGGCAGATCACAGAAAGCAAAAAATGAAACAAGGAGAGTGCAGCATGGGACAGGCGTGTGTCGTGGAACCGGAAGAGAACGTCTTCATCGAATATCCAAGGACGGAAGTCATCGTCATTTTCAAAACCACGGTTTTGCCCGCGGTCGTGGTCCCGAAAAAAAGTCCCGGCCGGGTTTTCCTGAAAGCCTGCCTGGCGGGACTGCGCCTTGCGGCCGGGATTTTCTGGCTGGTTTTCATGGGCGGCTTTCTCGCGGCGGCGGGGGAGTTTCTCCTGGGGGAATCCAAGCCGCGCCCTGAAAAATCTTTTTTTGCCCTTGAGTACCATAAATTTTTATGGTATATGAGTGCGGTATGGAAAAGAAACCCCTGACCGATAACCAGCGCAAGGTGCTGGAATACCTGCTTAAGACCAAGGCGCAAAGGCATAACTTTCCTTCGCTCCATGAAGTGCAGGCGCATTTCGGGTTCAAAGCCGTGGGCACGGTCCAGGATTATCTCTCCGCGCTCCAGCGCAAGGGCTACATCCGCAGGACGGCCAAGGCCCGCGACATCGAGGTGCTGGACTCGGACGGCATGGACATGGCGCCCGAAGGCCTGGTCCGGCTTCCGATCGTGGGACAGGTGGCCGCGGGAACGCCGATCCTGGCCGAGGAAAATATCGAAGGGCATTTCCTGGTGGACCGGGAGGCCGCGGTAAAAAACAGTTTCCTGCTGCGGGTCCGCGGAGACAGCATGACCGGCGCGCACATTCTAGACCGGGACCTGGTGGTGGTCCGGCCCCAGAAGGTCTGCGAAAACGGCGAGATCGCGGTGTGTCTCGTGGAAGGAGAAGCCACGGTGAAACGTTTTTACCGCCGGGCCGCGCACATCGAGCTCAAAGCCGAAAATCCGGCGTACCAACCGATCCTCGTCAAGCCGCAGCAGAAATTTTCGCTGGTCGGGAAAGTCTGCGGCGTTATTCGTCTGAACATGTTTTGAAATAAGATTAGTGGAAACAGCCCCTCGCGGTTTTCCGTACCGCCAGAAGCTACCCCGAAGCTGGTCTCGCAACTAAAGGCCATCCCATGGATCTGGCGCTTCTGAAAAATCTCGGCGTTCATGAAAAGGTCGTCCGTGCTCTGGAAAAAACAGCGGGCGAAAAATTCGAAGTCCTCGAAATCGAACAAAGCGCCTCCAGCCTCAGGCTCATCCTCCGCTGCCGCCCGGAAGCGGGAGTGAAACCCCACATCCTTACGCTCCGCGATTTTGTGCCTGTTCCGGCCGCGGGAACGGCCGAGCCCGAAGCGGCTTACGCGGCCGGGCGGCGGGAACATTATTTGTGCGCGGACCGCCTTCATCTGTTTCCCCAGCCCGGGTCCGGGCAGGCCAACCTTGCGATCAATGGACAAAAGTTCCGGATGGGTGAATCGCTTTTCCGGCTGCTCTTTCATCTGGCCCGGGAAATGAAAAGTAATGGAAGCGGGTGGATTTCGATCCAGGACCTGCGGCAGGCGCGCTGCATTCCCTCCGACGGGTATCAGGCGTTCAGCCGCCTGCGGAGCGTGGTGGCGGGGTATCTGCTGAAGAAGAACCCGAGGGAATTCCTGGAGGCGAACGGCGGCAAACAGTACCGCGTTTCGCTGCCGCCGGAAAACATCGATTTCTGAAACGGCTTAGAACTTCAAAGGAACGCCGTTTTCAAAGGCGAGCAATTCTCCCGGCTTCATGGGAGTCCAGGTCTCGTTATCGGTCAGGGGAGCGGTCGCAATAATGGAGACGCGGTCCGTGGGACGCGCCAGCGCCTGGAAATCGACAGACAGGTCCTGGTCGATGAGGTGCGCGGAAGAAAAGGGAGACTGGCGTACCACGTAACAGAGATTATTCGACGAATGCGCGAAAAAGAAATTTCCATCCGAGAGCAGGTAGTTGAAAATCCCGTGGGCCGCGATGCTCTGGGTGATTTCCTTTAATACGGCGTGCACTTCCCGCACCGTGGCGCCTCCCGCGGGAAAAGCGGTGCGGAGCGCGTCCAGGATCAGGCAAAAGGCCCTCTCGCTGTCGGTCTGTCCCACGGGTTTGTAAAAGCGGCAGTCTCCGGCATGAAGGCCCGGCACGTCGCCGTTATGCGCGAAGACCCAGTAACGCCCCCAGAGTTCGCGCTGAAACGGATGGCAATTCTCGATCGCGACCGGGCCCACGCTCGCACGGCGGATGTGCGCGATCACGTGAGTCGCATGGATGGGATAACGCAGCACGAGATCGGCGATGGGAGAGTAAATGGAAGGGCGGTTGTCCAGGAAAAGCCGGCAGCCGGTGCCTTCGAAAAAGGCAATGCCCCAGCCGTCCTGGTGGTTGTCCGTTCTCCCGCCGCGGGCGGCAAATCCCTGGAACGAAAAACAAATGTCCGTGGGATAGTTACAATTCATTCCCAGCAATTGGCACATGAGGATTCTCCAATCCATTATATTCCGCGGGGGGAGTTAGGGCACGGAAATTTCCCGCGCCCGTAAGGAATCAGATCCGGACGGGCGGGTCTTCGTAGGGATCGATCGAGTACTCGTTCCCATCCTGCGTGTGGATGATGATCAGGATGGAGCGCATCGGCGGCTCCTCATTGCTGTGCGGCGAGAGAATGGAGATTTCGAGGGTGATGCTGCAGCCTTCGTTGTTGACCAAATTTCTCATGCTCGGGGGCAAGTCATTGAGCCACTGCGCGTCACCCTGCTGGATCGTATAAGCCCAAACGCCCAAGTGCTGGGCGCCGTCGCCGGCATCGTTTTCCAGTTCCGTGCCTTCTCTCTGGACATCCGTGAACCATTGGTCGCGGTTCGCATCCGTAATCTCTTCGTCCCACCACCAGTCATAGACGATACGTTCCAGGCGCGTGTACACGGGATCGGCCGGCGGTTCCTGCGCGCTGATGCTGATGCCGGGCATCGACGCTTCTTCGCTCGGTCCGGTTTGCATGGACACGCTGGCGGAAGGCGAGGGGCCGGGCTCATTCGCGTCTTCAGGAATGCTTTCTTCAGAAGAAGAGGGTTCGGGAACCGCCTGGTAAAGCACCGGCGCTTCGTCCTGGAATTCTTCGGGCGCCTCGGCCTGGGAAGGCACGGGCTGCGCCGAGGCTTCCGCTTCCGGCGCGTTTGTCACTTCCGTCACGGGAATATTTTTTTCCGGCTCGGGATATGGAGCGGGAGCCGCGCCGGCTGCAGGAAGTCCGGCCAGAAAAAATGCCGCCAGAATCAGGACGAAAGGGAGTTGCCGTTCCATGGAGTCTCCTTTTTGCACTCCCTTAGAAAGTACCTCCCGCGCGGGATAAAAACAAGCAGGGCCAAATTTCACTTCGCCTTTCAGGGGGCATTTGTAGTAAAATTCCTTTAACCCCACCGCTTTTTGCCGACAAAGCTCCAAGGCGCAGCCCATTGCGGAATTTTCGAATCGAAAGGATTTCATGGCAGCTTTTCTCTCCATCCTGTTATCGGTCGTCCTCGTGCCGGCTTCCGGAATTTACAATACTTACGTTTTCCAGAACATGCAAAAGGACGTGCCCGCCGCGATCTCAGGACCCAACGCCCCGATCCGCGATTATGCGAGGCCGATTCTTCTGAAAGGCAACGGCAAAAAAGCCGTACTCATGGTCCATGGCTTCAGCGGCGCGCCGTCGGATTTCGGAAACCTGCCAAGGCTGTTCCAGGCCCAGGGCTATGACGTGATCGTGCCGCTCCTGCCCGGGCACGGGCGCGGCGCGCGCGGCCTGGAAAAAGTGACGGCCGGGGAATGGCTGGAATACGTTTCGAAGCTGTACGGGGAATTGCGTCCGGCCTACGGCGAGCTCATCGTGATCGGCCTGTCCATGGGCGCTTCGATGACCGTGGCTGTTTCGGTCCAATTCGCCAAAACGCCGCCTGACAAAATCATCCTGATGGCGCCGTTTTTCAAAGTACGGCAGGAATGGTATTACCTTCTGCCTGTCGAAACCTACAACGACATTCTCGAAGGCTACGTGCCGTACCTGCAAAGCCTTCCCGGACAAACCGCGGTCTGCAAGGAAAGCGCGAGCGCGAAGACGTTCGTGCCGCGCCAGTACGTGGCCACGCATGCCTCCAGCGAGGCTTTCAAGGTCGCGAAGATCGCGCGCCGGTCCGTCAAAAGTTTTTCCCGCCTCAAGATCCCCGTGCTCGTGCTCCAAAGCAGGCACGACCGCGTGACCGACTATGAGACAACCCGCCGCATCGTGGCGTCCCTGGATCCTTCCGTTACGAGGTTTGTGACGCTTACGCGCGCCAATCACGTGCTGCCGCGCGACTGCGAAGCCTCGGTGATCGAACAGGACATCATGGAATTCGCCGCGGCCTAATTTTCCCTTCCCTGAAATAAATCTTGACCCCGGCATGCCTGCGCCTAAAATCGAATTTGTGCGGACCATCCTGAAAAATAAATTCTGGCTTGGGGCGGCGTTATTCGCGATGGCGGCGCAGCTTCCGCTTCTCGCGGCCACGTTTGAGCTGAAGGACGGCACGCATTACGAAGGCGCGCTTGTGGCGCAGGACGCGGCGGGTATCGTCGTGGAAACGCAGCAGGGCATGGTGAACCTGCGCAAAGCGGACTTGAAGCAGCTGCCGCCGGACGTCCAGCCGGATCCCGCGGCCATGCCGCAGGAAACCGAGCGCGTCGGGCCCGGCGCGTCTCCGCTGCAGGAGCCCGGGCAAGTCGAAAAGTTTTTTCGGTGGAATCCGCTCACGCGGTGGATGATTCTGTGGGTCGACGAAACCGCGGCCAAGTCCGAGCTCCGGAACATCAGCAATGCCATCGCGGTCTTCGAAGCCGACCGCGGCAAGATGCCGAAAAATTTCGGCGACCTGCACAAGGCCGGCCTGCTCGAGCCCCGGCCGCTGTCGCCGCTTTATCATTATGAATTTGAACCCACGTCGAAAGGGGTCCGGATTACAGCCCGGCCCGCGGAGGAAAACGACGGGCATCATCCGATCATGATGGATGAGTCCGGCGTTTTTATTGTGGAATCCGAAGGAGGAAAATCATGAAACCGAAACTTTATCAATATGCCGCGTGCCCTTTCTGCAATAAGGTGCGCAGCATTCTCCAGTACAAAGGCGTGGATTTCGAGACCATCGAAGTGCACCCTTTGAAGAAAAAAGAAATCGCTTTTTCCGAGTACAAGGCGGTGCCGATCTACGTGGATTCCAAAGGGACGCAGGTCAACGATTCCACGCCCATCATGCGGCGCATCGACGAAGAGTTCCCCGCGCCCGCGGTCTTCAGCCGCGAGCCCGCCGCGAAAGAGGAAGAGGACAAATGGCTGGCATGGTCGGAGACGTTCGTAAAGGGGCTTCCCGCGGCCATCTATGATTCGGTCCCGAACGCGCTGCGTTCGTTCGATTACATCACGCGCGTCGGCAAATTCAGCTGGCTCGAGAAAATGACCATCAAATTTACGGGCGCTTTCGTCATGACGCTCGTCGCGGGAAAGATCCGCAAACGCGAAGGCATCACGGATCCTGCTGTTTTCTTGAGACAGAAAGCGGCGGAGTGGGCCGAGGGGTTGAAGGGAAGGCCGTTTCTCGGCGGCATGAACCCCAACGGTGCGGACCTCGCGGTTTTCGGCATCACTCGCTCGGTCGCGGGACTTCCCGCGGGTAAAGTGCTGGACGAAAATCCCGTTTTCGAAGACTGGTGCCGGCGCATGTCGCTCGCGGTCTCCGGAATCAAATTGCCCGCCTGATTTTTCCGGGTCCGGCCCTTGCAAGGCCGGAACCCGGGACTTCTTCTAAGCCGCCTTGCGGTACTCTTCCGGAAAGATGTCCGTCAGACTTCCCCTCCACATGCTCCGGTAATCTGTCAGCGACCACAACACAAGAACGACCGCGCCGGCAGCCACGTAAACATTCCGGGCAGCCTCCAAGGCCGAAAATCGAAAGAGCCACGGCGAGGCGAGCATAAATGCGGCCGCGGCCGCTTCAATCTTCGAATGGACCGTGAAAGGAATGGTCTTGGTAATGCCCAGAGGATAAGCGGTCATTCCGCTCATGAGCAGATGGCCGATACCCAGGACATACAAGAGATTCGCCGGCAGTCCGTGGAAATGGAAAATCGCGGGCGCAAGCAGAACGAATACCCCGAAAAGATAATCCATTACGCCGTGCGTTTTAGGATCAATGGGCTTTTTCATGGTAACCTCCCGGTCTTAGAAGACCTGTAACCCTCATGATTCCCGTTCGTGTCCTTAGTCTAGACCGCCGGGTCTTTCCGGCAAATCCGGGAGGCGATCGAAAAAACGTACTCCTTCGCCGTGCCCGCTCAGGATAAATGCTCATGGCCGGGAAAGGCTACTTCTTATGCTTTTTGAGAATGTCGTAGAGAAGATTCAAGGCGTCGGAGATCGCGGAGACCGTGAAGATGCTGGCGGTCGCGCGCGTGAAGCGGGGATAAAAAGTAAGCCCGAAAAAGGAGGCCATGGCCGTCCAGCCCCCAAAGCACCAGGGGCAGGTGATGAGATCGCCAAAGGCATTCATGAGGCCCCGGCCGCGGGACTTTTCGTAGATCTCGGCTGCGCCCATGGATTCGCCGTATTCGGTGAAAGGGCTTCGCAGCGGACTTGCCACCAGGCTTTTGGTGATCAGACGGCTTATTTTGTACGAGGCCGTGCCCAGGAGCGCCAGGTCGCGGGGGGAAAGCGCTTCCGGGATTTTTTTGCGTTTCAGCACCGCGGCCCGGTACAAGCCCGCGAACAAAACCGCATAAGAAGTCATCAGCACGGCATAGCCGCCGAGCGGAAAGCTCTCTTTGCCAGGGGCGTTCCGAAGATAAGATTGCCGGATTTTTTTCGTCACCGGGACTTTGAGGCTGCGGCCGTTTTTCATGCCCGTACCTTATCAGAAGGAGCGGCGGCGGCCATCGGGGCAGTTCTTTTTCGGCAGTCATCCCGCTCCGGGGGCGGGGAGTAAAAGCATTTGTTGAATCCTGCGCACCCGGATACAATAGCCGCTCATTCGCAAAGCTCCCGGTCGGGAGAAACCCTTTTGGAGATCGTCATGAAACTGTCGAAGATCGTCTTTTTTCCGTGCCTTGTCCTCTTATTGGCTTCCGGCTGCGCCTCGTCTTCCTATTTAAAGGGTGTAACGCCCGACGGCAGGAAAGTCTACCTCGGCCCCACCCCCATCGAAAACACGCCGGAATTCAAAACCTACCAGCAGAGCACTCGCAGCGAAGTGGACAAGCAGCGCTACCTTTTCCAGCGCCTGAAAAATGCGACCGAGCTGGTGTATTTTCACGACGGAGCCTGGTACACGCCGCTCGAGGCCTACCGCGGCGGCATGTGGCTGATGCGGAACCGTTATGAAAAAGGGCAGGACTCGCGCGCATTCATCCGCAAGTGGGTGGAACGCTCGGAGGCGGGCAACGTGCACCTGGTGAAGTATCCGGACGGGTCCGTTCAGTCCGGGGCGGACATCCTCTACAATGAACTGGATCTTCTGGAGCAGACGGCGGCGAAGCAGAGTTAGGTGCGCTTGAAGATGCGGCCATGCGGTATTCGAAGAATTCGATGAGCGGCGGCGCGAAGCAAGCCATTAGAAACTATTTGAATCTTTGGGCCGGAAACGCTAACCTGTCTGCCTAAATTCATGGCAAAATCCTCTCTTCCCAGCACCCAAAATAATTTCGGCAAGGCCTTTGCGCGGTTTGTCTGCAGATACCCGCTTGGCATCTTGATTTTTTTCGCCGTTTCCACGGCGGCACTCGTGCCCGTGGCTGCCAGGCTCAAGCTCCACGCCAATTTCATGGATCTTCTGCCCGACAGCCATCCCAGCATCGTGAATCTCGAAGAACTGATGAGTCACGTGGGCGGCACAAGTTTTCTTATCGCGGTGATTGAATCGAAGGATGAAAAAACCGCGCTTGATGCCACAAATCTTTTCAGCGAAAAGGCTGCCCATTTCCAGCAGGTCGAGTTTGTCGACAACCGCACGAACGTCCCCGAATTTGCGAACCGCAAGCTGCTTTTCTTAAACCTCAAAAGCGTTGAAAAATTAAAAAGCAATATCAGCGACCTGCTCGGTTATTACCGCCGCAAGAACAATCCGTTGTATGTGGACCTCCTGGATGAAAAAGAGCCCAAGGTGGATGAGGGCCTCGAGCTTGAAGAAAAGGTTTCGAGGATCGGCGGGTTTTCGGCCAAGGACCAGGAATCGTACATGCAGGTCATCCTGATCAAGCCCAAGCATCCTGTGAGTGACTTCAATAAAACCGAACTGCTTTTTGCCGAGGCGCGCGCGGGTTTTGCCGAAGTCCAAAAACAGCTGAAGAAACCGGCGTCGCTCGGCCTCACCGGGCCTTACCGCACGCGCTACGAAGAATACCTCACGATCCACCACGACATCCACATGACGGGCCTGATCGTGACCGCGCTTCTTGTGATCATTAATCTGCTTGCGTTCCCGAACCTGCGGTCGCTCGCCTATGTCTATTTACCGCTCACTTTGGGAACGGTTTGGGTTTGGGGCTTTACGGAACTTACGATCGGCTATCTCAACTTGATTACGGCATTTTTGGCCGCGATTTTGTTCGGCATGGAAAGCGATTACAGCCTGCACTTTCTGGTCACTTTTGAACAAAACCTGAAAACCGAAGAAGGGAATGTTGAAAAAGCGATTGAGCTCGCGTTTGCCCAGCTTTGGAGCCCGATGTGGGCCAGCATGTGGACGACCGCCGTTGTGTTTTATTCCCTCATGATCAGCCAATTCGAGGGGTTCCGCCATTTTGGGTTTATCGCGGGCGTAGGCATCATGATTTCGTTTGTCATTATTTTGTTTGTCGAGCCCGCCTTGATTGTGCTCATTGAAAAATATTTTCCGATGAAGCGCTGGTCGCTTTTCAAGGAAATGCGCGTTTCCAAACCGCTCCTGCTCACGATTGTTCTGGGCGGCGTTCTTTTTTCGTTCTTTTCGCTCACGCAAATCCCAAAGGTCGGGTTTAACTACAACTTTATGGATTTGCGCGCGAAAAAAGACGATTCAGTCGACCTTGCCGAAAAAGTCGGCATGCATTTCGGCGTGCACCTTACGCCTGTTGTTTACATCACGCCCAACCGCGAGGTTGCCGGAAAACTTGCCGATGATCTCAATCGCTACATCGACAGCCATCCCGGCACTTTCTTCGATTTTGCCGCGGCCATTACTTCGCATGTGCCGCACGATCAGGAGCAAAAAATAAAAGTCCTCGGTGAAATCAACCAAATGATCGAAAGCCGCAAGGCGATTTTGAAAAATCTGGATGAAGAAAAACGGCAAAAAATAGACGACCTGCGGGCACAGCTCGCGCCCCAGCCTTTCGTGATTAAAGACCTGCCCGACGGGATTGTGAATCAATACGAAGGCCATGATGGGGTTATTTCCGCGGTGTTTGTGTATCCCGCGGTGCGGATTTTAAACGGGGAAAAAGCGAAAAAATTTGTGCAGGAGGCCCGGGATTTTCCCAAGCCTCCGGGCGTCAAGCTTGCAGGCGAACCGCTTATTTATGCCGACATTTTGATGCTGATCGAAAAAGACACGCCGATTGCGATCGGTATCAGCACGTTCGTTGTTTTCTTTTTGGTCCTGCTTCATTTCCGCCGGCTTGACCACACGCTTTGGGTGCACGTTCCTTTGGCGCTCGCGGGGTTGTGGATGGTCGGCATGATGGGAATAACAGGCTTCAAATTTAATTTTTTCAACATGGTCATCATGCCGAGCATTTTGGGCCACGGCATCGACAACGGCATTTATATTTTTGACTGGTACAACCGCAGGAAAGACGAGAGTTTCCTCGAAACAATCCGAACCTCGTTTAAAGGAGTGCTCCTTGCCTCCGGCACGAGCATCGCGGCTTTTACCGGCATCATGTTCGCCACGCACCGCGGCATGGCAAGCATGGGTAAGCTCGGAGTCATAGGTTTTTCAAGCTGTCTTTTAGCTTCCGTAATATTCCTGCCCGCCCTCCTCGGTTTTTTTGAACTGCGATACAAGCACCTTTTTCACCGCGAAGGCGAATCCTGATTTAAATTTCCGGCCCCGCGCGAAATTCGGGAATCGATTCCCATGGTTGGGACCCGCGCGGGGGAGCATCCGGGAAGAATGAAGCCTGCATAGCGGTGTGCGATCCGGGCAATTTCATCCCGATCGAATGAGGGGAACTGGATTTTCTTTTGGATATCAGGCAGCCGGAGTCTGGGGATTTTTAGCGTCCGCGAGCCTTTTTTGCATCGTCTCGATCAGGCCGTCGAACTGCTTCTCGCTGATGATCTTGTCGAACTGGTATTTCAGGTCTTCGGTAATGCTGACGCCGTCCAGAAAAACGTCGTCGATCTTACCGGCCTGGGAAATGTGATAAATGACTTCGGCATCCAGCCCCTGTTCTTCCTGCTTGATGATGCTTTGGACGCGCGTGCCCGTCTCGTCGGGCGTGACCGAAGGATAAGTGATCTGGTAATTGCCCATGAAGCGGCGGCTTTTGGGATAGGCCACGTGCTCGATGAGCTGGCCCATGAGGCCCAGGAAAGACTGCCGCTGTTCGGGCGTGAGGGAATCCCAATGCGCGTCCAGCGCCTTTTTGCTCATGGCTTCCAGGTCGAGCAGCGAATTGGCTTTGTCCACGATCGGCTTCTGGGCGGCTTCGTCCTTGGGGGGAAATTCCATGCTGCGGATCGAGGTCAGGAAATCTTCGACGATCTGCTGGGCCCCCGGGGCCTGGGCGGAAACCGGACGAGCGGCGGAAAAGAACGCGGCAAGAACGACGATCCCAAAAAAGGAAAAACGCATTTGAGCCTCCCAAAGTTGAAGCAACACTTTATGCTCCCCGGGAGATAATTTCAAGTGCTTTGACCCGCACCTCTCTGAGAAAAGAGTGGATGGAGCGGACGGAGACGGTTAAAATCCCGCAATGCCTCCCGGAAACAAAAAGCCTCTTTCCCGCATCGTGCTCGCCGTTTTTTTTATCGCGGCGGGCGCCGGTCATTTCTGGGATCCGGAATTTTATCTCCAGATCATGCCGCCTTACATCCCTTTCCACCGTTTCATGGTGTTTCTCAGCGGCGCCTTAGAAATGGCGTTCGGCGCCATGGTCCTTTTCGAAAGCACCCGGCGTCCTGCGGCCTGGGGACTCCTTTTGCTTTTGCTGGCTGTCCTTCCCGCCAACGCGCACATCGCGCTTCATCCGGAGATTTTCCCGCGCATTCCTTCCTGGGTGGCGTGGGGGCGTCTGCCGTTCCAGGGGCTCTTCATGTTCTGGGTCTATGCGGCCGCGCTCAAAGAGAATCGTCCGCCTCAGGGCTGACGAGTTTGTCCCGCTCGTAACCGCGCAGCGCGTCTTTGCCTCCGGGCTGCATCACGTTCTTTTTTTCCCGGCCGCGGCGGTTCATGGCCTGAGGGCTCACGTCATGAGGTTCGGGCTTGCCTCGGCCGTCTCCCGGTTCGTCACCCAGGGTGAAACGGATCGTGTCTTTTCCGGTCTTGTCGTCAGGGTGTTTGGTTTTTCGGCTCATAAGAGACTCCTTTAATTAATAAGAACACGGCCATCCTAATCCCGGCGGATCTCTCTTTCTATCGGGAGAGGACGTAATCGCTTGTGATCGCGGGGAGGTTGGCGCAGGGGCGGAGTTGTGGTACATTTAATACGAACAAAGGAGGAAGTATGAAGCGCATTTGGCTGTACCGCGTTCTGCCGTTCCTGATCGTGTTTTCGACGCTCCGCTGGTTCACGGACACGATGATGGGCGGCCTTACCTGGTTCATGGGCTAACCCCTTATTTTTTTTATCCTGGCTTTACATCCTGCCGGACTTCTCCAAGTCGAGTGAGCACGCTTTTATCCGGCGTCATTTTTTACCCGACCCGCAAACCCGCCTTTTCCCGATGTCTCCGCTTTTGATGATTCTCTAGACTTGGCGCGGCCCGTTGAATACAATCGGCCCGCAACCTAACCCAAGGAGAACGCCATGAAGAAAGTTTTCTCGATCGCCCTCATTCTGTCCCTGTTTATCCTGCCCGGCCTGTCTTTCGCCGACAACCCGCCGGCTCAGGGCGGAGCGGCGCTTCCTCCGGGCGTGACGGCCGAAGACATGGCCCGCATGACCGAGATGACCACGCCAAACGAAAATCATCAGAAGCTCAACGCGCTGGTCGGAAAATTCAAAGTGAAGACGTCATGGCAGATGGCCGCGGACGCGCCGGTGCAGACTTCCGAAGGCGAAGCCGAAGGGAAATGGATCCTGGACGGGCGCTTCGTGGAGCAGCACTTCAAAGGCGATTTCATGGGCAAGCCTTTCGAAGGCCTGTCTCTCACCGGCTACGACAACATGAAAAAGGAATACAGCGCCGTGTGGCTGGACAGTGTGGCGACCGGCATGATGAAGTCCACGATGAAATACGATGACGCCACGAAGTCGTTCAGCGAAGAAGGCAAATTTTCCTGCCCCATGACCGGCGAGACGGACAAAGATTACCGCGCCGTCACGACGATCGTCGACGACAACAACTATAAGTACGAGATGTATCAGAAGGGCAAGGACGGCAAGGAATTCAAGGCCATGCAAATCGATTATACGCGCGCCTGAGCGCCGCGGAGCGGGAGCGTTCTAAAAACGCCGGGCCAAAAGCCCGGCGTTTTTTTGTTCAGGAAGTCCGGGATCCCGGCCGTCAATCCCAGGGAAACCGGTTGAACCGCGGGAGGGATTTCATGAAGCGCGAGACCTTGGCGCAGGCTATGGAGCGGCTCGGAATTAAAGAAGCGGACCTCGAAGAATCCTTTGTCGCGTCCGGCGGTCCCGGAGGCCAGAACGTCAACAAGGTGGCGACGTGCGTGGTGCTCAGGCACGCGCCCAGCGGCATCCTGATCAAATGCCAGCAGGAACGTTCGCAGGCGATGAACCGTGAGGCCGCGCGGCGCATCCTCGTGGAAAGAATCGAAAGGCGGGAGCGCGAGCGCAAAGAAAAAGAAACCCGCCGTCTCGCCAAGATCAAACGGCAGAACCGCCGGCGTTCGAAAGCAGCCAAAGATAAAATGCTCGCGGCCAAGAAATTTCACGGCAGGAAAAAAGAGTACCGCAGGCGAGTCGAAGAAGATTAAACCGGTGAGCATGGACGGGGACAGGTCTTTAGCCCTGTCCCCAAGGCAGCGAGTGCAGGAGGCCTGTTGCAAGCATAGCGTTTGCGGTGGGAATCACCACTCGGTCGGTTTGTAGTCCTTGAGAAATTTTCCCCAGACGTGCCGGCCCGTCAGCAGTCCATCGAACAGCGGGTCGAGCAGGCGCGCGGCGCCGTCCACGATGTCGAGCGGCGGCTCGAAGTCATGCATTTCCTTCTTGGCTTCGGAAAGATGCGCCGGATCTTCATCCGTCACCCATCCCGTGTCCACCGCGTTCATATGGATTCCGTTTTTCACGTAATCACGCGCGGATGTCCACGTCATCATGTTGAGCGCGGCTTTCGCCATGTTCGTGTGAGGGTGCTTGTCGGTTTTCGTGTAGCGGTTGAATTTGCCTTCCATGGCGGACGCGTTGACGATGTGCTGTTCGCCCGTGGAATGGCGCATCATGAGCGGCTTCAACTTGGCCGCGAGAATGAACGGCGCGACCGCGTTCACCAGATGCACTTCCAGCATTTCCGGCGTGGCCACGTCGGCCAGCGCCAGGCGCCAGGTATTGATCTGCCGCAGGTCTTTCTGCTGCAGATCCGCGTCCAGCTTTCCTTCCGGAAAAACTTCCAGGGTCGACTGCGTTTCCTCGTCGAAATCGTATGGCACCATGGCCAGCTTCGCGGACGCGCGGATGCCGATGGCGGGGCTTTTGCCCGGCCAGGTTTTCAGCAGCGTGTTTTCCAGATTTTCCTGCTGGAGCGGCAGGAGCTTAGCCTCGAGCGCGTGGATGCAGTTTTCGTGAGCTTTCAAAAGCGGGCGCAATTCGGACGGAAGCTCGTCGACGTGCTTGGCCTCCCATTCCATCAGATGGCGGTAAAACCCGGGCGGCTTGCGCACGGTCTGCGCCGCGTTGTTGATGATGACGTCGAGCCGTTCTTCGGTGTTCAAAAGATAGCGCGCGAACATCTCCACGCTCGGCGAATGACGCAGGTCGAGCCCGTGAATCTGCAGCCGGTTCTTCCAGACGCCGAAATCTTCCTCGCGCGAAAAACGCAGGGCCGAGTCATTGGGGAAACGCGTGGTCACGATCGTTTTCGCGCCCGCACGCAGGAGTTTCAGCGAGGTCTGATAGCCGATCTTGATGCGTCCGCCGGTGACGAGGGCAGTGCGACCGTCCAGAGGCGCCGACTGGAAGCGCTTCTTATAATTAAGGTCGCCGCAGTCCACGCACATGGCGTCATAGAAAAAATGCACCTTCGTGAAGCGGACCTTGCAGGTATAACACTGGCGAGAGCGCAGGAATTCCGCGGCATGATCCTCCGGCGCCTCGATTTCCTTGGGCGCTTCGAAGACGGTCCGCTGGCGGGCCCGGCGGATGCCCGTCGTGTCACGCACCGCCCAGTCGTGCTCCTTGCGCTTCTGGTTGCGCAGCTTCCGGGAGGCGCGCGCCGTGCGCCGCTGGTCTTCGATCACCGGATGGGCAAGACTGCCCGCCGCCTTCATCAGGCGAATGCGGTCCTGCTGCGAGATGGATGCCATGCTGGCCGGGTCCGCAGCCATGGCTTCGAGCGCGCGCAGACAGGCTTCGAATTCTTCGGGGGAAAGCCGTGCCGTAGCCTGCGGTTTTTCGGGATTGACGGAAGGATCAGAATTGTCGGGCATTGGGCGTATTATGCCTCAAAACCGCAGCGGAAAAAAGGACAAACCCGGCCCTCCCGTCAGATCGCCAGCATGCTTCCGGCCACGGCGGCGCCGCCGGAGATGAGCGCGGACGCGAACATCCACCACGCCGCGGCAGCGGCCGCGGAACGCGCGCGCTCGGCTTCTTCGATCACCGTCTGGCGCGCGTCTTCCAGTTTTTCCTTCACGGCCATCTCGAGCTCTTCCGCGCGCTGGATCGCGGTGCGCCGGGCTTCCTCAATTTTCGAGACGATTTTTTCCGCCTGCTCCGGGGAGATGTGCTCGTTCGACGAAAGAAGCGTGACCACGGAATTGCGGTCATAGCGGGACAACCTGTCCCGCAGGATCTGGATCGAGCTTTTGGGGTCGTGCAGCATTTCCACGAGATCGGCCTTGATGTCCTCGTAATCGAATTCCGGTCTTTCCAGGGAATCCAGGAACGACGCGATTTTGGACTCGAAATGTTTCTTCGTCTCTTCCACGGACTGCGCGGCCTGCTGCCTGATGCTTTTGCCGCCATTGCCGCCGTTGCCCTGGAACGGTTCGGGCTCTTCCTCGATCTGATGGCGCAGCTCGCTCATCACGCTTTTGACGGTATTGACCGCTTTTTGCAGCTGCTCCCGGTCGATGTCGTGGCGCTCGGCGATCGCGGAGACCAGGTGCCCTTCATCGAGCGTCTTGAGGAAGTTCATCAGCACCTGCTTGGTGCTTTGCGGCTCGTGGATGATATGGTCGATATCCTGCTTGATCCGCTGCGGGTCCAGCTGTTCGAGCCGCGTGCTGCGCAGGTATTCCTCGATTTTGTGCTCATACTCCCGGGCTTTTTCCGCGGTCCCGGGGGCCAGGCTCTCAAATGCGGCATAAACTTTTCCCTGTGCCGACGGCTGTTCCGCGGCCGCGCGGCGTGCCTCGTCAAAGGCGCGCGTTATTTTTTTTACGCTTTCCTTGCTCAGGTGCGGTTTTTTCTCGGCGAGGTGGACGACGAACTGGCGCTGGGCGTCCTGATCCGGCTCGCGGAGCTCCTTGATCTCCACGCCTTCCAGGATTTTCGAAAATTCATGGCGCAGCTTGTCCGGGTCGAGTGAGGGCAGCTCCAGCTTTTTCAGGTACTTGTTCAGCTTTTTTTCGAAACCCTGGGTGTCGAAGTCCTGGAAAAGTTCTTCGCGGATGGCGGAAGCGCTCTTGCGGGCCGCGTCTTCAATGCGCGATTCCGGTTTCGGCGCGAGCGCGCCGAAAGCCGAGCGGAAAGCGGAACCCGCGGCGTGCGTGAGCCCGCCGACCATGGCCGAAGCCGAGCGCACTTCAAGCCAGGCCATGAGCATGTAAAAGCCGGCCCAGATGACGAGGCCGAGCGCGATGCTGATGCTCTGCACGGGCATGAGGCTGAGTTTCACGGCCAGCCAGCTGGCGAAAAAAAGCGAGATGCTCGCGGTCACGACCGACCAGAGGCCGAAGCCCGCGGTGATGCGCTGGCTGAGAGGCTTCGAGTTCTTCAGTTTTTCCCGGCCTTTGGGAGGCCGGTTCATTTTTTCACGGAGGTCGCCGGCCGCGGTGATGCCGAGCGCGAGCGAGAGATTCGTGAACAGGGCCTGGAAGCCGAAAGCAAGCAGCACGCCGGCAAGTACCGTCATGAAAAAACTGCCCGATCCCGGGAAAAAGAAGGCCATTTCTTTGGGAGACGCTTCCTGCGCATGAGCAAGCGCAGGCATCAGAAGACAAAACGAAAACACAAGCAGGGATCGAGTGAAGATTTTTTTCATGGCGGTTTCCTCCGTTGGATAACGCCATCTTAAAGACGGCCGGCCGCCGCGGCTATAAGTCCAATGCGCAAAAACCCCTGCCGCGGGCGAGGATAAAAAAGAAGTTTTCGTAGGGCGGCGCTGTAGTCGGTTCCGGGGAAGCTTTTTGTACGGCAATCCAGGGTTTTTCGCGGGCTTGGTTAGCCCACGAAAAAGCCAAGGAAACCGGCAGCGTTAGGCCGGTTTCCCGAAAGGCAAGCCCCTGAAAACAGTCCCTCTTTTTTCACGACAGGAAATCCTTCCTTTCTCCGATTTGAAAAAGCGTCCGGGCGTATTAGGGTGAAGGGGAATTTACGGGAGGGAACATGCACACGCCTGCCACGTTCATGAAACATCCCATTCATCCGATGCTGATCGCGGTGCCGCTGGGGATGTGGAGTTTCTCCGTCGTCTGCGACATCCTGTTCCGTTTCAGCAATTTCGGCTGGGCCTGGCATACGGCGCTCGTCACGATGATCGCGGGCCTTATCGGCGCGTTCATTGCCGCGGTCCCCGGGCTCGTGGATTACGTTTTCATCCGCAAGAGAAACGGGAGGGCCGCCAAAATCGGCGCCTACCACCTGGTCATGAACCTCATCGTCATGGCGCTCTACGGCGTGAACATCGTCCTGCGCCTGCGCGCCGATTATTCGCCGCTTCCGTTTTATCTTTCCCTCGGCGCCTTTGTTTTTCTCATCATCTCCGCCTGGCTGGGCGGGGAAATGGTTTACGTCGAACGGGTTTCCGTGGAAGAGCGCGACGAAGACGAAGGGGAAGTGGAGCTCCACAAGGTCGCCTGACCGTCCGGCCCGGAACTTGCGGGCGGCTTTATCCCGCGCTAAACTACCTCATCCACAGGACCCGGCATGATGCTTCCCAGGAATGTTTTCAAAACCCTCGTTTTCGTTTTGTGCTGCTTCGCGTGCATCGCGCCAGGCTTTGCGCGCGCCGAAGTCGTGCGCCTGAAAGACGGCACCGTGATCGCGGGCCACACCGCCGCTAAAAGCGCCGTGTCGTTTTATTTCGTTCCCGACGATGAAACGCAGAAACCGCGCTGGATTTCTCTCGCCGACGTGGAAAGCCTCCAGCTCGATGCAGTTCCGGTCTCGGTTTTAAACAAACGGCGCGAAGCCGCCGAAGCGAATCAAAAGTCTCCGCACGCACCGCCTTCCGTTTAACCGCCGGATTTTTCCGTCCTATAACGCCTTTCCTCAATGCCTGTGATAGCTATGTTATTCTGCTATCAACTTGTTGATTTTTTAATCATTCAATAACTTGTCTTTTCATAGGCGTGACTTTATCCTTGGAACGAACCTCTGTTTTGATTTTTAAAAATCCCGGACGAGGAGAACTCTATGTTTCGAACCCCTTTCTTTAAAATGACCTCTTTGATCGCGGCGGTGGCCTGCATGACCACCGGAATGCCGGCGGCTCACGCCGACTATGTTCCCATCGGGGTCAACGACCAGCAGCCCGTGGCCACGACTTCCGCGTACGCGCAGCCGCAAAGTCCGACGGCGCCCGCGGCCTCGCCTTCGATTTCCGCGGCACGGCAAACGACGGACGAGTTCCAGATCGATGACGGAGGCATCGCCGCGCCCTCCGCGAATGCGCCCACGGCGGCGCCGTCTCTGGCGGAATCCCTTCCGGCTCCGGGCATCACCGAAAGCATGCCCACGGATGACGCCGTTCAAGAGCCGGTGATGCCGCAAAGCCTCTCCGAGACGACGCCGGCCGAAACGCTGGAAGAAGAACAGCCTGACTCCATGAGTGTCGAAGCTCCGGACGAGGGAAGCCTCAGCGTGGAGACGCTTACCGATGCTTCGGAGACGGAACAGATTTCTTACGTCAGCACGTCGTCCGAGCCTCAGATCGACGACCAGGAAATTTATGACGAAACCCGCATGCTGGTGGAATTCTCGAATGACCCTGAAGCTTATCTGGAGCTCCATCCCGAAGCCGGGCTTCCCGCGGAAATGTTCCAGATTTCTTACATGGAAGAAAAGGGCGAAGAAAAGCCCCGCGCCCGGAGTTTCGGCACGGCCCTCGACGCGGCCATGCAAGGCGAAAACCCGATTCTCGAGCGCACGGTGGTCGAAGGCCTGTTCCGGATCCTGGACCGGGAAGCTTTCTGGCCCCGCATACGGCAGGTCATTCCGTCAAATTATCTCGCGGATGTGGGCATTGCCAACCTGAGGGCCGACCGTTACGCGTCGCTGGATGCGCTGCTTGCCGACATTGCCACGAATCTCGCGGCCGCGCGCAAGGCCGCTGGAAACGCGGAACAGAGAAACGCGGTCGCGGCCAAAGAGCTGATCGTCGCGCAGTTCCTCACACAGGAAGTCATTTACCGCACTTTCCATTATGATGCGGGCCGCGAACAGCCGGCCGAAGGGCAGAACCCTGCTCGCGAAACCCGGCTGTGCATGAACTGCGTGGGTGCGACGCTGGTCAGCAATGTCCTCGGGCTGCGCTCGGGATTGACGATGGGCGGCATCAGCGTGAGACAGAGCGCTGCCGCTGCGAATGGCCACGCCTCGTCCGTCATCCGCATGACCAACGGCGATCTCTACATCATGGACCAGACCTCGCTCAAGAAGGTGACCTCAGATGAGCTCAACAGCAGGAAGGGGGATTTGGAGATCACGACGGAATTTACCGTCCGCATGGGCGAGCGGACGACTGCGCGTGTGACCACGCGCGCGCCCAATTATTACCGGCCGTCCATGCAGGTGCGCATCGACGATGACGGCCTCGGCGGGCTCAGGATGCGGGCCGCATATCACCGCATGGGCACCAGCATGACTGAATCCAACGAAGCCATCGCGGCTTTCAATCAGTTCGTCCCGATTTATAATGCGAACAACAACGACCCGGCGCGGCTTCCTCCCATCCGGCGGGCGCTCGAGAAAGCCCGGGCATCGCTGGCGCACGTCACGTACCTCGAAGGGCTGGGGATCGGCGGGACCTTCGTCACCCGGGTCCGCAAACGCACGGCCCGCGCGGACGACCCGCCGGAGTTCTACACGCTGGCGGAATGGAAGGCCCAGCTGGAAGCGCAGATCAAGCGGTACGAACCTCTGGCCCGTTAGGAAAGGCCGAGCTCTTTCTTGTAGGCCTCGGTGATTTCGCGAGCGGTTTCTTCGGAAAGGGTGAAGGAGCCTGCCTCACCGCGGGGTTTTTTCTTCGCGGCTTTTCCCTGCCTCTGGCGTTCGAATGCCTCGACGCTCACGACGTTCGCCTTGTAAGCGCGCGCGTGATTGCGCACGAAGTTGTCGTCTGAAACCACCCACGCCAGGGCCCGGTCGGGCATGCGCTCCAGCACTTCCACGATCTTGTCGTCCGCGTCCTGCCCGGTTTCGGAAAAAACCGTCCTGATTTTCGGCCGTTTCATCTGCGGGAGGCCGTCGAATTCCGATTTTCCGTCGAAGACCAGCACGATTTGGGCGATGTCGCCGCGCGCGCACGCGAACAGGCTGCAGGCTTCCGCGAGCGCTTCGCGGGCCGAGCGCAGATTTTTGTCCAGGAAGTCCGAAAAGCGCGTTTTGTGGATCACATTGTAGGCGTCGAGGATGAAAATCATGCGCGATTCTACCACGCGCGCGCGCCGCGGAGCGCCGTAAAAAATTTATTTCCCCGCGCCCTGGGTTTCCCGTTTCGCGTGTGTTACCTTTGCAGCATCGAAGGATCGTGCGTCCTTCCGATGAAGGAGGCGAGTATGGCAGAAGGCGAGATCACTGCGGAACAGCTTGCCGAACAGGAAGACCAGCGGCGCCGGCGCCAGGCCCTGGCACAAGGCGGCGGCACCCAGAGCATGAAGGAATTGAAAAACCGCAAAGAAAAGAACGACAAGAAGCAAAATCAAGGTTACGCCCTCATGATGGTGCTGGGATTTTTTATCATGGTAGCCACTTTGGGAGGCATGGCCGCCCTGATTCTCTCTCTCAAGCACAGCTGATCAAGAATGAAGTTGTTTTTCCAGGGATCATCCGTAAAATACCCGGGATCAAAGCCCGGCTCTTCCGGCCTGCTTCTTAGTGACGCATCCTGTGCGGCCGGGGAGCCCGGGCACATAACAGGGTCCCGGGGTATTCTGCGGATGATCCCGTTCCTCTCGATCCCCCTTTAAACTTCTTTTCTCCGAACCCCGAATCAGTTCCGCTCCGATGCGGCGGCACAGCGGGTTTACGTAAAATTTACCAACAACGCTCTTGCGCGGCGCCTGGAAAACCGTTACAATTTGGCGATTAGTTCAAAGATTTAACTATTAGGTGTTCTAACTTTATGCCTGAAACCCTGCAAAATTTTACGGCGACGTTCCGCAGCATCCAGCCGAAGTTTTCCCGGATGTTCACGCGCATTCTGAACCGCGCGGGCCTGACGCTGCCGCAGTATGCGCTCCTGACCGAGCTCGGCCACGCGACGCGCGCCATGACCATGACCGAGATCAGCCGCAAGCTCTACATCACGAAGCCCGCCGTGACCAGCCTGGTCGACCGCCTGGAAAAGGGCGGGTACCTGCGCCGGGCCGCGCATCCGGATGACCGCCGGATTTTCCTGCTGGAAATCCTCGCCAAGGGGCGCAAGACCGTCGACTGCGTGCAGGGAATATTCCTCAACATGCTCCTGGCCACCCTGAAAAATTTCAGCGCCTCCGACCGGAAGATCATCGAGAAATTTTACGCGCATTTTTCGATCACGATCGACGACACGCTTTGCAGCAAGGAGTGCCGTTCGTGAAGAAAAGCCTTCCGGTTCTCATTCTTGTCTTGGGATTGTTTCCCGCTTCGGCCTGGGCCATGGCGCGAAAACCCCCGATGCCGGCCGAGGTGCTTCCGGCGGAAGCCTCGCCTCCGGTTTCGTTTGACCTGTGGAAATGCTACGAGATGGCGCTGAACCGCAGCGAGACCGTCGGCATCCAGAAACTGGAAGTCGCGCGTGCGCGCGCCGCTGTTCTGAAAGCGACCGGAGAAGCGATCGGCGACGTGGATTTCGTGATGACGGATTTGTGGCAGGAGCCCCAGGGCGGCGGCGGAGGGGAAGGATCTTCGGTCGGTTCCACGCTGTCCAAGCCGCAGCGCCGTGAAAACCGTTTTGAATACAGCCAGCCGCTCTTCCAGGGCGGCCGCTCGCTCGGCGCGCTGACCGGCGCCGGCAGCCTGAAGAAGCAGCGCATCGGCGAATGGCAGCGCTCCAAACAGGTGCTTTTCATGGACACGGTCAATGCTTTCTACGATTACCTGAAACTGAGCCGCGACATCGAGATTATCAGCGGCATTCTCAAACTTTATGGGGACCGGGTGTCGGACTTGAAGGAGTGGGAAAAAATCGGCCGTTCCCGCGCCAGCGAATCCGCCACCGCGCGTTCGCAGCTGGAAATTTTTCAGGCGGATCTCGCGGACACGAAGGGTGATCTTGCCGTGGCCCGCGACACGCTTGCGTATTTGACCGGGGTTGCCGTGGAACCTTCGGAGCTGCAGGATGAGAAGGAGCTGATCAAACCCGGGGAAGAGGACTGGGACCTGTTCGAAGTCGCGCATCAGCGCCCCGACGTGGAGGCCGCGCGGCAGGCCGTGACGACCGCGCGCGGCGCGCTCATCGTGGCCCAGAGCGAATTCTGGCCGGACATGACGCTCGACGTGAATCACTACGAGCACCGCGAAGGATTTCAATCCGGCATCACGTGGGACGCGCTCGTCACGCTGCGTGTGCCGCTGGGCAAAGGCGGGACGACCTTCGGCGACGTGCTGGACAACGTGAGCAGGTGGAAACAGGCCAAGCTCGTTTATTCGCAGACCGAACGGCAGGCGCAGCGGGAGATCCAGGACGCGAACGCGGAGCTGAAGAGCGCCATGGAGCGCTACGGCGCGCTCGACAAGGCCGTGCATTCAGCCCAGGAAAATTTCGATCTGCAGAAGGACGAGTATCAGAAGCGGCTCGTGACGAACATCGATGTTCTTTCGGCGCTGCAGACCCTTTTCGAAACCCAGCGCGACGCGAACGAAGCTTACTATGACGCGAAGAAAAATTACTGGAAACTGGAAGTCGCCAAGGGCGAGCTGACCGACACGCCGCATCCGGCGGTTCCCGGAGGCACGGCGTGACGCTTTCCGATTATTCGATCAAAAATCCCGTGTTTGCGTGGGTGCTCATGGCCGGCATCCTGGTGTTCGGCTGGGTGGGCTACAAGCGCCTGGGCGTGAGCCAGCTTCCGGACGTGGATTTTCCCGTGGTAACTGTCTCGGTGACGTGGGAAGGCGCCGCGCCCGAAGTCATGGAGACCGAAGTGACCGACGTGATCGAAGACGCGGTCATGAGCGTGGAAGGCATCAAGGAAGTGACGTCCAATTCCCAGCAGGGCCAGGCCTCCATCACGATCGAGCTGAACCTGAACCGCGACATCGACGCCGCGCTGCAGGACGTGCAGACGAAGATCGCGCAGGCGCAGCTCAACCTGCCCCGCGACATCGACCCGCCGATCGTGACGAAAACCAATCCCGAAGACCAGCCCATCATGTGGCTCGCGCTTTCCGGCGACAGGCCGTTCAAAGACCTTGTGCATTACGTGAGCGAGACGCTGAAAGACCAGTTCACGACCGTTTCCGGCGTGGGCGACATCCGGCTCGGCGGCTACGTGGACCCGAACCTTCGCGTCTGGCTGGACGCGGCGAAGATGCGCGAAAAAGAATTGACCGTCGAAGACGTGCTGAACGCGATCACCACCCAGCACTCGGACCTGCCCGCCGGCTACATCGACACCGGCCATAAGGAGATCAACGTCCGCGTCTACGGCGAGGCCGCGACGGCCGAGGCGTTCTCAAATCTCATCATTCCCAGCCGCGTACGCGGAGGGCCCGTGTGGACAGACCTGCACATCGGCGACATCGGCAAGGTGGAAGACGGGCTCGCGGACGAACGGCGCATCTCGCGCACCGGCGGCAAGCGCGCGATCGGCATCGGCATCATCAAGCAGCGCGGCACGAACGCCGTGTCCGTCGCCGAGGCCGTGAAGAAAAAGGCGGAAGCCCTGAAACCCATGCTTCCGGACGGCATGCAGCTGACCGTCGTCTTCGACGCCACCAAGTTCATCGAACAGTCCGTGCATTCGCTCACGATGAACCTGGTTCTCGCGGCGCTGCTCACGTCGATCGTCTGCTATGTATTCCTGGGCAGCTTCAGCGCGACCTTTAACGTGCTGCTCTCGATCCCCGTGTCCATCATGGGCGCGTTCATCATCATCTACTTCCTGGGTTTCACGATCAACACGTTCACCATGCTGGGGCTGACGCTCGTCATCGGCATCGTGGTCGACGACGCCATCATGGTGCTCGAAAACATTTCCCGCTATCACGAACAGGGCCTCGAGCGAAAGGAAGCGGCCATCATCGGCGCCCGGCAGATCACGTTCGCGGCGCTGGCCGCGTCCATCGCCATTCTTGCGATTTTCGTCCCGGTCATTTTCATGCAGGGCGTCATCGGAAAGTTTTTCTTCCAGTTCGGCATCACGATTTCCGTCGCCGTGCTGTTTTCACTCCTGGAAGCGCTCACCATCGCGCCCATGCGCTGCTCGCAGTTTCTGACCGTGGGCCATTCGACGCGGCTGGGCAAATTCATGGACGACCGCATGCACGCGCTCTCGCGCCGCTATGAGCAGGCCCTGCGTTTTTGCCTCGATCACCGCAAGAAGGTCCTGGCGGTTTCTTTGGGGGTCTTCATCCTGTCGTTCCAGCTCACCAAGGGCATCAAAAAAGAATTCGTCCCGTCGCAGGACCAGAGCCGCTTTCTCGTCCGCCTCGTCCTGCCGCTCGGGACGTCCATCGAAGAGACGGACGCGCTCTTCAAAAAAGCCGAGGCGTTTTTGATGACGCAGCCCGCGCTCAATAAATATTACAGCGCCATCGGCGGGTTCACCGGCGGCCAGGTGAATACGGGCATGCTGTTCGTCACCATGAAAGACAAGAAGGACCGGCCCAAGGTGAACGGCCATCCCATGACGCAGCAGGAATTCATGGGTGTCGTGCGCAAAGAGTTCAGCGGCCTGCCGAACGTCGAGCGCGCCATCATCCAGGACCTGTCGCAGTCGGGCTTCACGGCCCAGCGCGGTTTTCCCGTGGAATTCACGCTGCGCGGCCCGGATTGGACAAAGCTCGCGGATTACGGCAAGCAGATCATGGACAAGATGAAAGAGTCAGGCCTGATGACCGACATCGACACCGACTATCAGCTCGGCATGCCGGAGCTGCGCGTCCTTCCGGACCGCACGAAGGCGTCCCAGCAGGGCGTGAGCGTTTCTTCCATCGCCACCACGATCAACGCCATGATCGGCGGCGTGCGCAACGGCAAATTCACCAACAACGGCAAGCGCTACGACATCCGCGTGCGCCTGAACCAGGCCGACCGCGCGAGCCCCGACGACGTGAAAGGCATCTGGGTCCGCAACCAGTACGGCGAGGTCGTGCCGCTCTCCGACGTCGTGACTTCGAACATCGAGCCGTCTCTTTTTTCCATCACCCGCAAAAACCGCGAGCGCGCGATCAGCATTTTCGCCAACCCCGCTGCCGGCCATTCGCAGCAGGAAGCCATCGACTACGTGCGCACGATGTCGGACAAAGTCCTGGAAGGCGAATACCACGCGGTTTTCTCCGGCGGTTCGCAGGCTTTTGCCGAATCGTTCAAGAGCCTTGTCTTCGCGCTGCTCATGGGCATCTTCGTGGCCTACATGGTGCTCGCCACGCAATTCGGCAGCTTCATCCACCCGTTCACGGTGCTGCTCGCGCTGCCGTTCAGCGTGACCGGCGCTTTTGCCGCGCTTTTCATCAGCCGCAATTCCATGAACCTGTACAGCATGATCGGGCTCATCCTGCTCATGGGCATCGTGAAAAAGAATTCCATCCTGCTCGTGGATTTCACCAACGAGCAGCGCCATCAGGGCAAGGCGCCGCGCGAGGCGCTCCTCGAAGCCTGCCCGGTGCGCCTGCGCCCGATCCTTATGACGTCCATCGCGACGGTCGCCGCGGCCATTCCCGAAGCGCTTTCCTGGGGCGCGGGCTCGGAAACCATGACGCCCATGGCCGTTTCCGTCATCGGCGGCGTGACCGTTTCCACGATCCTCACTCTTTTCGTCGTGCCCTGCGCCTACCTTGCTTTCTCACGTTTCGAGAAACAGGTCTATCAGAAGCCCGAAGACGGCGCGCCCGCGCCCTCCTCCGCGCCCTTACACGCGAAAAAATAATCCGCTGCTTAAACGTGAGAGCATGGACGGGGACAGGTCTTTAGACTTGTCCCCAAGGTTTTGAGAGCAGGAGGCCGGATGCAAGCGTGCAAGCGTTCGCCGCAAAACGGCTTCCCGAAGAAACACGGCTCTTGCAATCCACGCATCTCCCGAGGACAATAGACCCCATTACTGGAGGTGTCCCATGCTCACGATGCTGAAGACCAAAGGTTATGCCGCCACTTCGCCCACCGCGCCGCTTTCTCCTTTTTCCTTCGACCGCCGCGAGCCCGGCCCGCGCGACGTCCTGATCGAGATCCTTTATGCCGGCATCTGCCACTCCGACATCCACCAGGCGCGCAACGAATGGGGGAACGCGACGTACCCCATGGTGCCGGGCCACGAGATCGCGGGACGCGTGGTGCGCACGGGCGCCCAGGCGAAAAAGTTCAAGGCCGGAGACGCGGTGGGCGTGGGATGTTTCGTGGATTCTTGCCGCGCTTGCCCGAGCTGCAAGGAGGGCGAGGAGCAATTCTGCGAAAAGCATCCTTCCTTTACCTACAACGGCACCGAGCAGGACGGCAAGACGCCCACTTACGGCGGCTATTCGTCGCAGATCGTGGTCGACGAAGATTACGTGCTGAGAATTCCGGCGTCGATCCCGCTCGATAAAGCCGCGCCGCTGCTCTGCGCGGGCATCACGACCTATTCGCCTCTGCGCCGTTTTAAGGTGGGACCCGGCATGCGCGTCGGGATCGTGGGGCTTGGAGGCTTGGGGCACATGGCCGTCAAGTTCGCGGCCTCGATGGGCGCGGAAGTCACGGTCTTCAGCACCTCCAAAGCCAAAGAGGCGGACGCGCGCCGCTTCGGCGCCAAAGATTTCGTGATTGCCAAAGACCCGAAAGCGCTCGAGCCGCTGGCCGGGAGTTTTGATTTCATCCTGGACACCGCGTCCGCCAACCACGACTTGGACGCTTATCTCAACATGCTGCGCCGCGGCGGAACGCTCGCGCTCGTCGGCGCGCCGGAAAAGCCGGCCGAGTTCCACGTATTTTCGCTGATCATGAAGCGCCGCGGGATCGCGGGCTCCTTGATCGGCGGCCTCCGCGAGACGCAGGAGATGCTCGATTACTGCGGCAAAAAAAATATCGCGCCCGACATCGAAGTCATTCCCGTCCAAAAAATCAACGAGGCCTACGCCCGCACGGTCAAAGGCGACGTGCGCTACCGTTTCGTGATCGACCTGAAAACGCTTTAATTCCGCTGAGCATCAACAGGGAAGGCGTCTTTTTCCGGCACCTCGTTTTCCCTCCTCGAATGCCTCTTTAAAATGTCAGGGATTCTCTGAAAATGACCCATTTCCTTTCCTTCGCTTGACCCTTGCGCGGTTCGAAATAGAATAGAAAAAATCATTCCACATCAAGAACTCATTGTTAGGCTTCAGATCGCCATGAAAACAGAATTGATTCCTGCTCAACTTTTAGAAGATTCCGGCGACATGCGGCACGTGGTGCAGCTGTACCGCGGAGAGGATTTTCTTCTCCAGGCGCTGGAGTCTTTTGCCGACGCCGGCCTCCGCAAAGGCGAAACCGTCCTGATTATTGCCACCGGTCCTCATCTCTCCGCCTGTACCTCGGCCCTTGCCGCGAAAGGCCATAATCTTGCCGCCGCGGCCGGGAGCGGGCAGTGGCATGCCTACAACGCGGAAATCCTGCTGCCTCAAATCATGTCCGGAGACATGCCCGATGCCAAAGCCTTCGACGCGCTCGTGGGTGCGGCGATACGGCAGGCGATAGGGTTCCGGAAGAAACGCAAGATGCGCGCCTTCGGCGAACTGGTGAACCTGCTTTCGGAAAACGATAATCTCAAGGGAGCGGAAGCGCTCGAAGACCTGTGGAACGAGCTCGTCCCGCGTTACCGGTTCTCGCTTTATTGCGCCTATGCCATGGACGCGCTCGATCCGAAGAGGTATCACGGCGCGGTCCAGCAGGTCTGCAGGACGCATTCCCATTTCGTCACGGACCTGGACAACGGCCAATTTGATAACCACTTGGGGCAGGCTTTGCGCGAAATCCTCGGCTCTGAACTTTCGCTCATGGTTCGCCGGATGGCCGTCTCCGAACGCAATTTCACAGTCCGGATGACGGAAGCCGAAGCGGTCAAACATTGGCTGTTCAAAAACATGCCCCTCACTGCAGACAAGATACTGAACGCGGCGCGGCATCACCTCGAAGCGCCGACAGGAGCTCCTGCCCTAACGCGGTTGAAACCGATGCTTGCCTAGGCTAAAATAGAGCATTCTAAGACCGTTGTTTATCCCCCCGGGAAGGAATTGCTGTGAACGTTTCGGATCTTTTTGTGAAGTGCCTGGAGAATGAGGGCGTCGAATACGTCTTCGGTCTTCCGGGTGAAGAAATCGAAGACCTCCTTTTTTCGCTGGAAAAATCCACCATCAAATTCATCGCCACGCGCCATGAGCAGGGCGCGGCCTTCATGGCCGACGTGTGGGGACGCCTCACGGGCAAAGCGGGCGTGTGCCTCGCAACGCTCGGGCCGGGCGCCACGAACCTCGTCACCGGTGTCGCGGATGCGAACCTGGACAAAAGCCCGGTCGTCGCCATCACGGGACAGGCCGGCCTGCACCGGGCGCACAAGGAAAACCATCAGTACCTCGACATCGTCAGCATGTTCCGCCCCATCACCAAGTGGAATGCCGCGATCGCGGATCCTGACACGGTTCCCGAGGTCGTGCGCAAGGCGTTCAAAGTCGCGGAAAGCGAGAAGCCGGGCGCCGCGCACATCGAGCTTCCCGAAGACGTCGCGGCAATGCAGGCCGATGGGGCCCCGATCCCCGTGGTCAAGGTGCGCCGGCCCGACCCGGACAACACGGCGCTGAAAGAAACCGTACGCCTCCTGAAAAAGGCGAAGCGTCCGCTCATCATCGCGGGCAACGGCGCCGTGCGCAAACCGGTGTCGCCGCACCTGGTCAAATTCGTCGAGAAATTCAACATCCCCTACGTGAACACGTTCATGGGGCAGGGGTCTGTCCCGGACAACAGCCCGCAGTCGCTTTTCACGATCGGCCTCGGCTTCCGCGACCTCGTGATGGACGCGGTCGACGCCGCGGACCTGATCCTCACCATCGGCTACGACATCGCGGAATACTCGCCCGAGCGCTGGAACCCGCGCAACGATAAGACCATCGTGCACATCGACTTCACGGCCGCGGAGGTCTACACGCATTACCAGCCCGCGGTCGAGATCGTGGCCGACATCGCGGCAACGCTGCGCGAACTGACCGCGCTTTTTTCTAAGGAAGATAAGGTCTTCGAATATTTCTGGTACGTGCCCGTGCGCGAGAGCATCATCGCCGACCTCAAGAGCTACACGCTCAAAAAAGGCCGGCCGTTCACGGTGCCCGGCGTCCTGAACGTGCTTCGCGAAGTCATGGCCGACGAGGACCTTCTCATCAGCGACGTGGGCAGCCACAAGCTCTGGATCGCGCGCAATTTTCCCGTGAACACGCCGAACGGATGCCTGATCTCCAACGGGCTGGCGAGCATGGGCTTTGCGCTTCCCGGCGCCGTGGCCGCGGCGCTTACCGGCCAGAAGCGGAAAATTGTGGCGGCCATGGGCGACGGCGGCTTCCTGATGAATTCGCAGGAGCTGGAGACCGCGAAACGCCTGAAGCTGGGCTTTACCGTGCTCATTTTCAACGACAACGATTACGGGCTCATCAGCTGGAAGCAGACCATGAGCCGCGGGCGCACGACGGGCACGCGCCTGACCAATCCCGATTTCAAGAAATACGCCGAGAGTTTCGGCATTCCCTGCTATTCGCCCCGCGATCTGGCTTCGCTCCACCGCGATCTGAAGAAAGCGGTTTCGTCCGGCGAGCTCTGCATCGTGGAAGTTCCCGTGGATCCCAGCGTCAATCTCAAGCTGACGGGCAAACTGGCCGCGGCGCGCAAGGCAAAGAAACCCGCATGAATACCCCCACCGTGAATCCCGCGACCGGCGAGGCCGGCCGCGTTTATCCGGAAGTAACGCCGTCCGAACGCGCGGCGCTTCTTGCCTGCGCGGCGGCGGCCTTCGAATCCTGGCGCCTGCTTTCGCTCGGCGAACGCGCGGCGCGCTTCAAGTCCGCGGGCGAGGTGCTCAGGCGCGGCGCGCGGGAGCTCGCGGTGCTGATCGCCGCGGAAATGGGGAAGCCCGTGACGCAGGGGCGCAAGGAAATCGAAAAATGCGCGCTCGTCTGCGATTATTACGCGGAGCACGCCGAAAAATTCCTTTCTCCCGAACCCGTGAAAACCGAGGCCTCCAAAAGCTACGTGGCGTTCGAGCCGCTCGGCACGGTGCTGGCGGTCATGCCGTGGAATTTCCCCTTCTGGCAGGTGTTCCGCGCCGCCGCGCCCGCGATGATGGCGGGCAACACGATGGTGCTCAAGCATGCGATCAATGTTCCGGGCTGCGCGGTAGCCATTGAAAAAGTTTTCATCGACGCCGGCTTTCCGGAAGGCGCCTTCCTCAACATCCATACCGATAATGCGGGCGTGGCCGCGATCATCGAGCATCCCGCGGTCAAGGCCGTGACCTTGACCGGCAGCGTAGCCGCGGGAAGGGCCGTCGCCTCGAAAGCGGGAAGCATGTTGAAAAAAACCGTTCTCGAACTCGGCGGCAGCGATCCTTATCTTATCCTGGCCGACGCGGACCCGAAAGAAGCGGCGTTTGTCTGCGGCCAGTCGCGGATGATCAATTCCGGACAGAGCTGCGTCGCGGCCAAGCGTTTCATCGTGGAAGAAAAAGTCTACGACGCGTTCACGCAGGGGCTCGCCGATTACATGAAAGCGCTGAAGATGGGCAATCCGCTCGAAGAGGGCACGGAAGTCGGCCCTTTGGCCCGGCTGGACCTTCGCGACGGCGTGCACCGCCAGGTCGAGGAAAGCGTGCGCAAAGGGGCGCGCCTCGTGACCGGAGGCAAGCGGCCGGAAGGCCCCGGCGCGTTTTATCCGCCCACGGTGCTCGCGGACGTAAAAAAAGGCATGCCCGCCTTTGACGAAGAAGTCTTCGGCCCCGTGGCCTCGGTCATCAAGGTGCGAGACGAAAATGAGGCGGTCCGGACGGCCAATGATTCGGTTTTCGGGTTGGGCTCGGCAGTCTTCACGCGCGATGTGAAAAAAGGCGAACGCATCGCCCGCGAATTGAAGGCCGGCATCGCATGCGTCAACGCGTACGTGCAGTCCGACCCGCGGCTTCCTTTCGGCGGCGTCGAACAGTCCGGCTACGGCCGCGAGCTCGGCATTTTCGGGATCCGGGAATTCGTCAACATCAAGACGGTCTACGTCAAATGAAGCATGTCCTTCTCGTGGAGGATAGCGCGGCGCAGTCCAGGCTCATCGAAGAGGCCTTCAAGGTCGAAGGGGCCGGCTGCACGCTTGACCTGGCTGACGACGGCGGAAAAGTCCTGGATTATCTGAAGAGAAAGCCGCCCTTCGAGAAAAAAACATTTCCCGATCTCATCCTGCTCGATCTTCATCTTCCTCCGATGGGCGGCGAAGCGCTTTTAAAAATGATCCGCGAGGAAAATAGTTTCGAAGCGCTGCCCGTGCTTGTCCTCTCCAACTCCGATTACGTCGAAAACGTTTCCCGCTGCTACCAGCTCGGCGCGAACTGCTATCTGATCAAACCTTCGAGCTTCCGCGATTTATGCGGCATGGTCAGGGGCCTCAGAAAATTCTGGCTCGACTCCAAAAGAGCCGGGAATCCCGTCCGCGTTTAGGCGGCTCCTTCTTCCGTGCCCTCTTTTTAACCGCTTCTCCGAAGAACTCCTTTTCCCAACTTTCCTCTAAACGACCGAAGGATAAAAAATTGATATTTAATGATAGTTATTACTATTTAATGATATTACTTTTTTGCTAGTTAGTTTGTATCTTTTAAAAAGCGTCGCTAAACTTTAGGTGGGTTTGATCGAAGATGCTAGTTCACCGGGTTTGAGGCGGCTGGGGGGGCTTCCTTAGACCTAAATATCAAAGTAGGGTGTATGGATCCAACAAAACCTGACGCCTTCAAAGAGGGAACCGCCCCCCGCGGCAAGAAAGGGATGCGCGCGACA